>CANGMV010000024.1 GCA_947454745.1 Bacteroidota bacterium
AAATAGGCATAATTCGACCTATGCAAATGTAAGCCATTAGCGTTCAAAACCGTACATTTGCAAAGTGAACAAATAAAATTTTAATGCTATGGCAGGGAATGGATCAGGATCTTTAAAACGCAGCAAACCAAACTACATTTACAGTGTAATTGGGGTAGCCATTGTTTTGTTTATTATGGGCATCATGGGCTGGTTATTCTTGAATTTACAGACCATTGGAGACAATTTTAAAGAAGATATCCGCATAAGCGTGTATTTGAGAACTTCTGATAAAAATACAATTGGCAAAATTCAGCAGTATATCGCTGGTCAGGATTATGCTAAGAACGTGGAATATGTAAATAAGGACAAGGCAAAAGTCATTTGGAATAAAGAAAATAATGAAGATTGGGCAAAGATTTTAGACGTGAACCCATTGCCCGAAAGTGTCGACTTTTTTGCTAAAGCCGATTATGTGAATGTGGACAGCTTAACAAAAATTAACGCAGCCATTGAAAGTCAATTTAAAAACGAAATTGCCGATATACAATATCCAAAAAGTTTGGTAACCAATTTGAACGAAAGAGCTACTAAAATTGGATTGATCTTTTTAGTAATGTCCATTATTCTTTGCATTATTGTGATCATTAGTATCGATAATACCATTCGCTTAGCCATGTTCAGCAATCGTTTTTTAATCAAGACCATGCAAATGGTAGGTGCAACAAGAAATTTTATTTCAAAGCCTTTATTAGTAAGAGCATTATTGAATGGACTCATTAGTGCCTTCATCGCAATTTTTTTATTATTTGGCCTTATAGAATGGGCAGGGACACAGTTTCCTCAAATTAGAACACTACAAGGTATTAGTACAAGCATTATGTTATTTGGCGGCTTAATAGTTTTAGGAGTAGGTATTTCAGTACTTAGCACTTATCGAAGTGTGTTAAAGTATCTTAAAATGAAACTAGACGAACTATATTAATCATAAATATCCTTACATTTAACTGTCAAAATAAGACCAATATGAGTCAAGCGAACAACAAAAAGTCATTACAATTCTTTAGCAAGTCCAACTATACTTGGATGCTGATTGGCGCTGCTTTAATTTTAGTAGGCATGTTATTAATGTCTGGTGGCAAAAGCGCCGATCCGAATGTATTTAACCCCAACGAAGTATATAGCTTTCGCCGCATTACCCTTGCTCCTATTGTGATTATCGCAGGGTTTATTGTAGAAGTATACGCTATTTTCAAAAAATCATAATATTATACCAAACTATATTGTAAAGCGATGATACCCTCATCGCTTTTTTCATAAACAACTATTTCAAATGACATTATTCCAATCTATTATCATTGCTATTATTGAAGGTATTACCGAGTTTTTGCCTATTTCAAGTACGGCGCACATGAAGTTTGCTAACCCATTTTTAGGTATTGCCGATACGCCTTTTGTAAACCTTTTTGAAATTGTGATTCAGCTGGCAGCTATTGCATCGGTGGTGGTGGTGTATCATAAAAGGTTTTTTGATTTTAAACATGTTAGTTTTTATTTGAAATTAATTGTAGCCGTTATACCAGCATTGATTTTTGGAGCCTTACTTAAAAAACATATCGACGCAGCTTTGGGTAATTTATGGATCATTGCCATGGTGATGGTTGCTGGGGGGATTGTATTATTATTCATCGATAAATTGTTTGCAGGCAATGAAAATGAATCCCAAGAAATGAGTTATAAAAAATCCTTTATCGTGGGTTGTTTTCAAGTATTGTCCATATTATTTCCTGGCTTAAGCCGCAGTGCAGCAACAATCATTGGTGGCATGAGTCAAAAATTAACTAAAAAAACAGCAGCTGAATTCTCGTTTTTCTTGGCAGTTCCTACCATGCTGGCTGCTTCGGCAAAAAGCACATTGGATGTATATAAAACCAGTCCCGAAGTATTTTCACATGACAACTTATTAACCTTATTGGTTGGAGGAGTTGTGGCCTTTGTAGTGGCCTTATTAAGTGTAAAATTCTTTATCAATTTTATTCAAAAAAGAGGCTTTGCCTTGTTTGGATGGTATCGTATTGCATTAGGTCTTACTATTATTGTTTTATTATATACTAAGTACTTATAAGCGTATTGCTATTTATTGTATTTTTAAGAATACAAAAAGATTGCAATGCAAACAGCCTCAAAGAAAGTAGTAAACGGTTGGGCCATGTACGATTGGGCCAATAGTGTTTATAGTCTTGTTATTACTTCTACCATTTTCCCTGCTTATTACGAAGCGGTTACCGGAGATGGCAATGAAAATACTTTTATAGACAAAATAAAAATAGGCTCCTTTGAGTTTGTAAACACAGCATTGTATAACTATGCATTAGGGATCGCCTTTATTATTGTTGCACTCATGTCCCCACTACTTTCATCGATAGCCGATTACCGAGGGAATAAAAAGCAGTTCCTGCAGTTTTTTTGCACGATTGGAAGCATGGCTTGCGCTTCCTTATTCTTTTTTGATTCAACACATATTACTACTGGACTCGTATCTGTAATTATTGCCTGCGTAGGTTTTTGGGGGAGTCTGGTTTTTTACAACTCATATTTACCTGAAATAGCCGCACCCGAAGATCGAGACCGAATTAGTGCAAAGGGATTTACCATGGGTTATATTGGTTCTGTAGTTTTACAAATTATTTGTTTCGTATTTGTTTTAAAACCTGAACTATTTGGTATTACCGTAGGCAAAGCTTCCCAATATTCGTTTTTATTAGTAGGAATTTGGTGGATGGGTTTTGGATGGTGGTCTATTTCGCGACTCCCTGCAGGAAGCAGCCAAATGCATTTGGGTGAAAAGAAAAATATATTAAGTGCCGGCTATAAAGAATTGCATAAGGTTTGGAAACAACTCACACACTTGCCTGTTTTAAAAAAGTTCTTATCTGCATTCTTCTTTTACAATATGGGCGTTCAAACCGTTATGCTGGCGGCTACTTTGTACGGAAAGAGTGAATTAAATATTCCAACTACCAATTTAATTATTGCTATTTTAATTATTCAAGTAGTGGCCATACCGGGCGCCTATTTTATGGCCAAATTAGCAAGTAGCTGGGGCAATTTTAAAACCTTAATGGTAGCGGTATTGGTTTGGATAGCGGCTTGTATCATTGGATATTATATTCCCCGCAATGGTATTATGCAATTTTATAGCTTGGCAATTGTAGTCGGATTTGTTATGGGAGGTATCCAATCGGTAAGCCGAAGTACTTACGCCAAATTAATGCCTGTAACACATGACACCACTAGCTTTTTTAGTTTTTATGATGTAACAGAAAAAATTGCCATAGTAATTGGCATGTTTAGTTTCGGATTCATTAACGAAGTTACAGGCTCTCAACGCAATTCAGTTTTAGCACTTTGTATTTTCTTTGTGATTGGATTTATTTTATTATACAGCACATCAAAACAAAAACACAATGCAACTGTATAGTATACATACTGGTAATTTTAAATTAGATGGGGGCGCTATGTTTGGAGTGGTGCCTAAAACTTTGTGGAATAAATTGAACCCTGCCGACGAAAACAATTTATGCACTTGGGCACTAAGATGTTTGCTCATTGTAGATGGTGATCGAAAAATTTTAGTGGATACAGGTATGGGGAATAAACAAGATGATAAGTTTTTTAGTCACTATCATCCATCCAATACAGTTACACTAAAAGACGCTTTACAAAATATAAACCTTGACGTGAATGACATCACTGATGTACTTTTAACGCATTTACATTTTGATCATGTGGGTGGTGCAGTTGAATATAAAGACAATCTATTAACAACCGTTTTTCCTAATGCAACCTATTGGGTAAGCGAGCCGCAGTGGAAACTTGCATTACAACCTAATAAAAGAGAAAAGGCTTCCTTCTTAAAAGAAAATATTGAACCATTGCAAGCATCTGGCCAATTAAAATTGATCACGGTGCCTCCTTATCAAGGCAAGCAAACACTTCAGGAAATTCATTTTAGCGAACATATTAGCTGCCTTGTAGTGAGCGGACACACGGAATGTATGTTATTGCCTAAAATTCAATACAAAGGGCACACCCTTGTATATATGGCCGATTTATTGCCTAGTGTGGGTCATATTCCTATTCCTTATGTAATGGGCTATGACATGCAACCATTGGTGACACTTAATGAAAAAGAAGCATTTTTACAAGAAGCACTACAAAAAAACTATACCCTATTTTTTGAACATGATCCCGTGAACGAATGTTGTAATTTACAGCAAACGGAAAAAGGGATAAGAGCCAATGAATTTTTTTTGTTAAGTAGTTTGTAATAACCTGCTATTGTTGCTCAGGTATATTTACCAGTTCTACCAAGGATGTTAAGGGGTGGCGAAGGTTTTCATAGCCTACCATATCCACTTTAATACTTCCTACAATAATCGGCGTTTCAATACGAACAGGAATATGATTCTCATCGTCGGTTACCCAAACAATCATCTTTTCTCCACCATTAAACATAGCACCTTTTACCAACAAGGGTGCTAACTTAATAACTTTAAACTTGCCATAACGGGTCTTAATAATATCTCTTCCTAAAAATTTAAAATAGGAAGGGTACAATTCTTTGTCAAGGAAAAAATTAAGATAAATTTTATCGTTCAATTGACAATTTGCATAATTAATATTTCTGGCAGCATAGATAGCACTTATCACATCATAAGTACAGTCGGCTGTTTTAAAAACTCCTGGAGCCGATGAAGTAGTGACCGTTCTAGCTTTTTGATTAAACTGAACGGCTTCTTTTTGATGAAAACTACCTTCATTAATATGCCTTGTAAATTGCAATGGCAGTAAGGTTTTACTATCAACAATACTTTCATATTTATCTCTTACTTTAAAAATCCAATCGTATTTCATATTTGATTTTCCGGTTGCTGTAAAACTATACGCATCTACTCCATTCCAATTCGCTGTTTGTGTAGTAAAATCGGCTTTGCCTGCGTTCACATACAAGCCAATCACATTATAATAAATGGTGTAATGAATGTTTTCCCCTGCACTAAAAGCATTATTAGGTTGGTTACAAATACCCGTATCAGGAGTATGGAATAAACTAAGCAAGGGGAATAATATATAAATAAGTAAAAATTGCATGTTGGGGGGGATTAGAAGTTATTGTTTTAATCGATAGCCAATTAATAAAAATGTACCTATTATTGCAGGTAATAAAAAATTAACGGCCCATATTAATGTAGACAAAGATATGATCATGATTTTGATTGGATAAAAAGGTGCTAAAATAATTAATAACAATTGTCCTCTAATGACCAATTCGGTGATGCTTATAGTAGGTAAAATGCTTAAACACAAAAATAATACGGCAATGGAGGATACCAAATCAATCAATGGGATTGACATACCTAACATATTTGCTGCCCATACGTATTGAAGCATAAATACGCAATATCTAATAAAAGACAAGCCTAAAAGAAGAAACTTTGTATTTGACGGGATTTGTAAAATAGTAAAATTACCAGCCCACCCTTTCCATTCCTTTCTATAAAAAAACAAGAAAGTAGCTACAATACCTAGCAATGGACTTGCCCATTGCAACCAAGGATAAAACGGAAGGTTTATAGTTAAAGCAAGTGAGCCTAATATAATTGTAATGAGCAGTTGAGCATAAGAAGTCCAAGCCATTTGTGCCATACCAAGCATTTTATTACCATCCTTTAAAAACAAGGTACGGCCAGCATATTCACCAATACGATTCGGCGTAAAGAAAGCAAAAGATTGACCCACCAATACGCTTCTAAATGATTTTAAAAAAGAGATGGGATTATTTTGAGCAACTACATACTTCCATTTAATAGCCTCCAAAAAAAAGTTCATTGTCATTAAGAGCAATAATAGTAACCATTGGGGCCAGGAGATCGTTGAAAATTGCAGTGTTATTTTTTCACCGTATTGAGCCCAATTTTCGTTTGCTAAAACTTGATGGTAAATGGCAACAGCACATACCATAAACAATAAAAAACCAATACTTTTTTTGCCGAATGAAACCAGTAAACTAACCGAGTTCTTAAACATAACAACAAAGTTCGGAATTTGATTCGATATCTGTAACTTTATTCTAATGAGCAAAACCCCCATTATATTAGGAATTGACCCAGGTACCCAAATTTTAGGCTATGCCCTTTTAAAGGGAGGCGCCAAGCCTGTATTGATTGAGATGGATGTATTAAAATTGACAAAAGAAAAAGACATTTACGCTAGACTTCAAATAATTCATGCAAAAATAATATCCCTCATTAAAATACATAAGCCTACCCATTTTGCAATTGAAGCTCCTTTTTTTGGAAAAAATGTACAAAGTATGCTTAAGCTTGGTCGTGCCCAAGGAGTAGCCATCGCTGCTGCCATGCATTTTGAATTACCCGTAAAAGAATATGCACCCAAAAAAGTAAAACAATCTATTACTGGTAATGGCAATGCCGACAAGGATATGGTTTGGAAGATGTTAGAGCGCGTTTTAAACATTGAAAAACAACCTAAGTACTTTGATGCTACCGATGCCTTGGGCGTTGCTCTTTGTCATTGGTATCAAATGAGTGGACCAGTATTGCCGACTATGGCAAAAACAGGGAAAGGTTCTAAACTGGCAAAAAAATCAAATGGATGGGAAGCCTTTATGGCAAATAATCCAAGCAGAGTTAAAACAAAATAGTTAGTTACAAAAAAGAGCTAACCTCCTTTTACTACAACTTACTAGTTATTAAATTTTGAATGGCTAAAAATTCCTCGGAAGTCAATTTTAATTTAGGATTGTCAAAATTAATATCGCTTGCAGCGTTAATTGGAATTAAATGTACATGCGCATGTGGCACTTCCAATCCAATGGTCACCATACTCACCCTATTGCATGGAAAACTTTCCTCAATTGCTTTTGCAATGGGTTTTGCAAATTGCATAAGCTCATTTAAAAAGGTATCCGGCACATCAAACACTTTATCTACTTCAATCTTAGGCACTACCAATACATGTCCTTTTTGCAAAGGGAATATATCTAAAAAAGCGAAGAACTTCTCAGACTCCGCAATTTTATAAGAAGGTATCTCACCTTGAATGATTTTTGAGAAAATCGTCATGCGTATTAAATGGTAATATTGTCCACCTTAAATTTCATAGTGCCGTTAGGGGTTTGGACCTCCGCAATTTCGCCTACTTTCTTTCCAATCAATCCTTTGCCAATTGGAGATGATGCCGAAATTTTTCCTGCCTTTAAGTCCGCTTCTTTTTCACCAACCAATTGATAAGTAACTGTTTTTTTAGTCGCTTCATTGGTAATAGTTACTTTCGTTAAAATTGTAACCTTACTGGTATCTATTGTTTTAGTATCCACAATTTTAGCATTTGAAATAGCAGCTTCTAATTGTTTAATTTTAGACTCCAACATTCCTTGTGCTTCTTTTGCAGCATCATATTCAGCATTCTCTTTTAAATCCCCTTTTTCTCTTGCTTCAGCAATGGCTCTCGAAGCAGCAGGGCGATCTACAGATTTTAATTTCTGCAACTCTTCACGCATCTTATCAAAAGTTTCCTGCGTTACGTATACATTTGTTTCACTCATATCCTTTGATTTGTATAAAAAAAATACAACGCCACATAGTTGTAGCGTTGCAGTATACAAAGGTATCAATTTAGCGTGAAATGAGGCTTAAATAATAGCTAATTTTTCCAATACGATCTTAGCCATTTTGTAGTAAGCTTCATGGCTATAACCCGCTATATGTGGTGTTGCAAGGAAATTAGGGAAAGCCAACAAGGCTTGTAGTTGTACTTTTTCACTTGGATGGTAAGTTGCCAAGTGCTCATTTTCTAATACATCCAGGCCTACCCCTCTAACCAATTGATTATTAAGGGCTTTTAAGACTGCTGCCGTATCGGTAACCTGGCCACGGCAGGTGCTTATAAAATAGGGCTTTTGCTTGCAAGCACTAAAAAAAGCATCATTAGCGTAATGAAATGTAAGTTCCGTTAAAGGCAAATGCAGGCTAATAATACTTGCCTCCTCCTGAATTTGGGCCAAGCTAGCTGCTTTGATTTGTTCCGTTTCAAAACCGGTTTTATACAAATCATGCACTAAAATTTTCACATCAAAGCCTTGTAAAACTTTCGCAAATGCACTGCCTGTATTGCCCAGTCCAATAATGCCAACTGTTTTCCCGCTTAATTCATCGGCCCTATTGGCATCTCGAATCCATTGTCCATTTTTTATTTCGCCATACGCACTATGAATGCGATTCATTAAACTTAAAACCATTCCCAATGTATGCTCGCCAACGGTCGTGCAATTTCCTTCGGGACTACTTACACATTCAATTCCTTTGGTGTGCGCATAATCTACATCAATCAATTCCATTCCACTTCCTAGTCTCCCTATCCATTTTAGTTGTACCCCTTTATCTAAAATCGCTGCGTCAATTTTTAAACGAGTTGTCACAATCAAACCAGTAGCATTGCCAATGATGTCAGCTAATTGATCATAACTTATTGCAGGTTCATACACTAAGTCAAACCCGTTTTCTTTAAGACTGTCCACCATAAAAGGATGCACGGGTGCGGTAATAATTACTAGAGATGCCATCTTATTTATCGTTATGCATTTTAAAGGTTAATGCCGCATAGTCTTCATAGGTAAGGTTTTCAGCCCGCTTCATGAAAATAGGATCTTCCAATTGAGCCGTTGTAAAATAAGGCTTTAAAGGATTGCGCAACATTTTTCTGCGCTGCCCAAAAGCCATTTTCACAATATGGTAAAAACTTTTTTCCGATGCCATTGCTGGAAAAATTTCTTTACGCTTAAACATAATCACCCCACTATCTACTTTTGGAGGCGGATTAAATGCACTTGGTGGAACATCAAACAAATAAGTAACATCATAAAAAGCTTGTGCCAATACACTCAAAATTCCATAGGCTTTTGAATGCGGCTTTGCAGCTATTCTTTCTGCTACTTCTTTTTGAAACATACCTACCATCATGGGAACATTGGCTTTCCAGTCCAATACTTTAAAAACAATTTGAGTAGAAATATTGTAGGGAAAATTACCTACCAAAACAAATGGTGCTTCAAAAGGCATTTGTGTTTCTAAAAAATCTTCATTTATTAATTTACCATTTAATTCAGGAAAAGTATGGTTCAAATAATTCACTTTTTCCGTATCCAATTCAATGGCCTTAAAGGATTGAGTAGGTAATTTGTAAATGTACTCGGTTAAAGCACCTGCACCTGGACCTACTTCTACCAGCCTTTCTATTGGATTTTCAAGCAATACTGCCTGTATTCTTTCACAAACCGTCTTATCGGTTAAGAAGTGTTGTCCTAAGGACTTTTTTAGCGTGTACTGCATGAAGCAAAGTTAGGTTTTTGTGCGTACTTTTACAGCCTAATCAAATGGATATGAACCAGGACATCAAAAAACCAATTATAGGCTTTAGCTGTGGCGATTTAAACGGCGTTGGCATGGAATTAA
>CANGMV010000025.1 GCA_947454745.1 Bacteroidota bacterium
ACTGCAATTTCAGGATTAATGCTTAGTGCACCACATGCTAATTCAACCAATCCATCCATATTAGCTGCTAATCGGTGAATGGCGCCAATAAAGGCATCCTGGCCACCACCGACCATGCCCAGGCGTAATTTTCTATTCATTTTTAAAGTAATTTTTAAGCTTGACAATCGTTTTATTGTTTCATATTAACACTTTCACAACAATACCATAGCAATTTCATCCTATTTTCTCAAAAAACCCGGTTTTTTCGTCAAAAATATTTTAAAAGAACGCAAATAAAATTTACATTTATCAAACGATTGTGAACTTTTAAAAGTGATTCTTGCCATGTCCTCAACTGTAAATAGAAGAAGCTTACTCAAAAATGTATTAGCTAGCTCTGCGGCTGTAGCTGCGGGTGTGGTATTGCCGAAGTCGGTCCTTGCAAATGTTGCTGAACATGGCGTTTCCAATACTTTAAAAGGAAATATCAATCATTCGGTTTGCAAATGGTGTTATAGCGATATGCCATTAGAAGATTTATGTAAACTGGTAAATGAAATTGGTTTTGGCGCCATTGATTTATTAAAACCAAACGAATGGCCCACTGCAAAAAAATATGGTTTAGCATGTTCTATGTGTTATACGGCTGGTGAAACAAGTTTAACCAAAGGATGGAACGATATTAAAAATCATGAGTGGTTAATTAAAGATTATTTAGAAGGCATAGAACTTGTTGCTGCTGCGGGTTACAAGAATTTAATTTGTTTTGCAGGTAATCGTAATGGCATGGATGATGAGACTGGTTTACAAAATTGCGTGAAGGGATTAAAACAAATTTTACCATTAGCTGAAAAAAGAGGAGTGACTATTCAAATAGAATTATTCAATTCAAGAATTGACCACAAGGATTATATGGGTGACAAGTCTGCTTGGGGTATTGAACTTTGCAAACGTTTAGGTTCTCCTAATTTCAAAATCCTTTTCGATATATATCATATGCAAATTGATGAAGGAGATATTATTCGATCTATTCAGGACAATCACCAATACTTTGGGCATTATCATACAGCAGGAGTTCCAGGTAGACATGAGATTGACGAGCGCCAAGAATTAAATTACCCTGCTATTATGCGCGCCATTGTAGCGACGGGTTATAAAGGATATGTGGCACAAGAGTTTATGCCAAAGGATCCGGATCATATTGCTTCTTTAAAAAACGCAATTAAAATTTGCGACGTTTAAAAAAATAAAATATTAAATAACAATTCCAATACACATATAAAAATTAACAAAATGGCGGAACAACAGTATGACGCAATTGTCGTAGGATCTGGAATCAGCGGCGGTTGGGCAGCGAAGGAGCTTACCGAAAAAGGATTAAAAGTTTTAATGTTAGAGCGCGGTAGAAATATTGAGCACATTAAAGATTATGTAAATGCCAATAAGGAAGCTTGGGATCATCCTCATCGTGGTGGTAGAACACAACAAATGATTAAGGATTACCCAGTTTTAAAAAGAGACTATCCTTTAAATGAAACCAATTTAGATTATTGGTGTGTGGACAAGGAAAGCCCTTATACTGAAACAAAACGTTTT
This sequence comes from Bacteroidota bacterium, assembly GCA_947454745.1. Lineage (GTDB taxonomy): Bacteria > Bacteroidota > Bacteroidia > Chitinophagales > Chitinophagaceae > Sediminibacterium. Next base: position 1,579 of record CANGMV010000025.1, read on the forward strand.
GACTGGTTTAGAGGATACCATGTAGGTGGTCGTTCTTTAATGTGGGGTCGTCAATCATACCGTTGGTCTGATTTAGATTTTGAAGCCAATGGCAAAGAAGGTGTAGGTGTGGATTGGCCAGTACGTTACAAGGAAATTGAGCCTTGGTATGATTATGTAGAAAAATTTGCTGGTATTTCTGGTAACCGTGATGGGTTGGCAGTTTTACCTGATGGTCAGTTTTTACCTCCAATGGATTTAACCTGTGTGGAGAAAGACGTGGCAGAAAGATTAAAAAAAGAATTTAAAGGAGAGCGTCATTTAATTATTGGACGTACTGCAAATATTACCGTGCCACATGGTGGCCGCCCTGGTTGTCAATTCCGTAATAAATGTTGGTTGGGTTGTCCATTTGGCGGATACTTCAGTACACAGTCTTCTACTTTACCTGCTGCAATGGCAACTGGTAATTTAACATTAAGACCTTGGAGTATTGTAACTGAAATTAAATATGATAAAGATAAAAAGCGTGCTACAGGTGTTACTGTTTTAGATGCGGAAACAAATAAAACAATCGAGTACAAAGCGAAAATTATTTTCGTGAATGCTTCTACTTTGAATAGTACTTGGATCTTAATGAACTCTGCTACTGACGTTTGGGAAGGTGGTTTAGGTAGCAGCAGCAATGCTTTAGGTAAAAACTTAATGGACCACCACTTAGGCATTGGCGCTGGTGGTATGGTAGAAGGTTACGAAGACCAATATACTTTTGGTCGTCGTGCAAACGGCTTCTACATTCCTCGTTATAGAAACTTTGGAACAGATAAGCGTGATTACTTGCGTGGATTTGGTTACCAAGGTGGTGGAACAAGACAAGGCTGGCAGCATGAAGTTGCTGAGTTTAGTATTGGTGCTGGATTTAAAGAAGCATTAACTGAGCCTGGTGTTTGGACCATTGGTATGGGTGGTTTTGGTGAAATGTTACCTGATCCAACAAACAAAGTTACTTTGGATAAAACAGTAAAAGATAAGTGGGGCTTAAATGTCTTAAACATTGATTGTGAGTTAAAAGAAAACGAACATAAAATGCGTAAAGATATTTTAGCAGATGCACAAGAAATGTTAGAAAGAGCAGGTGTTAAAAATGTACAAGCACACGAAGGTGATGGTACACCAGGACGTGGTATTCATGAAATGGGTACAGCACGTATGGGTAGAGATCCAAAAACTTCGGTGTTAAATGGCAACAACCAAGTTTGGGATGCACCAAATGTGTTTGTTACTGACGGTGCATTTATGGCAAGTGCTTCTTGTGTAAACCCTTCATTAACTTATATGGCATTCACAGCGCGTGCTGTTGATTTTGCTGTAAGTGAATTGAAAAAGGGAAACTTATAATTTTAAATAATTTTTTAAATAATATTTTATGATGAATAGAAGAGAAGCCTTATCAAGAGTTGCCATCCTTACGGGCGGTATGGTATTAGGCGCAGAAGCTTTTTTATCGGGTTGTAAAACCAATACTAAAGGTGTTACATTTTCAAAAGACGATGTTGCATTTTTAAATGAAGTAGCTGAAACTATTATTCCTGCAACTTCTACGCCAGGTGCAAAGGAAGCAAAGGTTGGTGAGTTTATGACAGTAATGGTGAACGACTGTTATGAAGAAAAAGACCAAGCTATTTTTATGGAAGGCATGAAAAAATTAGACGAAGCGTCTAAAAAATTAAATAGCAAAACTTTCATGGAGTCAACTCCTGAACAACGCAATGCATTATTAGTTGCTTTAGATAAAGAAGCTAAGGAGCATCAAAAAGCGGCTAAGCCCGAAGATCCTAAGCATTACTTTACAATGATTAAACAATTGACTTTGTCAGGTTTCTTCACATCGGAAGTTGGCGCTACAAAAGCTTTACGTTATGTAGCTGTACCAGGTAAGTTTGTGGGTTCTTATCCTTATAAAAAAGGAGACAAAGCTTGGGCAACTAGCTAGTAAAATTACTTTTTAAAAAAGGCGAGTATGTAAATAGTACTCGCCTTTTATTTTTCATTTATTACAAACGTTTGCAAAAAAATTAGTATGAATAATTCAAGAAGAGACTTTCTCCGTAATTCAGCATTAGCAGGTTTGGCATTGACAATGCCATTTAAAAATGAGTTAATGGCCATGGCTGGAACTACCAATTCCTTTGGTATTCAATTGTGGACTGTCAAAGAAGCATTGGCGAAAGATCCATTAGCAGTATTGAAACATTTATCTCAAAGTGGCTATAAAAAAATAGAAAGCTTCGAAGGCGAGAAAGGTATTTTTTGGGGCATGAAAAATACCGAGTTCAAAAAACACATGGATGAATTAGGTATGAAAATAGTGTCGGCGCATTGCGACAACACCCACGACTTTGAACGCAAAGCCGCAGAAGCTGGCGAGATTGGTATGAAGTATTTGATCTGTCCATATAAAGGACCACAAAAATCATTAGATAACTTTAAAAAGTTTGCAGACGAGTTTAATGCTTGTGGTGAAATAGCTAAAAAGAATGGCATTCGTTTTGCATACCATAATCACGACTATTCATTTAAAGCGATGGATGGCGTAGTTCCTCAGGACTTAATGATGGATAATACGAATCCTGCAACAGTAGACTTTGAAATGGATATGTATTGGACGGTGGCAGCTGGTGTTGATCCCATTGCTTATATGGACAAACATGCAAATCGTTTTAAATTGGTACACGTAAAAGACTTAGTGAAAACAAACACAGCCGAAGGTCATGAGTCGTGTATTATCGGTAAGGGTACCATTGATTATAAATCCTTGTTGCCAAAGGTCGCTAAGCGCGGCGTTCAACATATGATTGTGGAACAAGAAGCGTATACCGGCACTAACGAATTAGATGCTGCAAAAGCAGATGCTGCTTACTTGAAAACTTTGAAATGGTAATTTTAATACTTGTGTTTTAAAACAGAACACTTATCCATAAAAAAATCCCGAAGTATATTGCTTTCGGGATTTTTATATTTCAAGGTTATTTTAGATCATTTTAATCGGCTTACTTTTTTACTTCAATTAAGTCGGTTGTTTTTATGATGGTGCTAAGTGCATTGTGCAAAGCCTCCAAATCTTGAATACTATTAAATGCATTAATGGAGTAACGCATATAAATGTCTTCTCCTTGACGCATAATAGGAATTTCGATATTGAATTCTTTATATAATTTTCGTTGTAATATTTCGGGCTCCTTGGTATGAATAGGAATACTAATCATTTGTCCTATCCACTCATTGGTTAAAGGGCTAATTGGATTGGTACCTAGTAACTCATAAAACAAGGGGGCATTGGCCAGTACCATTTCATGACATTTTTTTGCTACCTCCGGCCATTTATGATCCTTCATAAAAATAATACTCATAGTCACTGCTAGGAATGCTGAAAAATCCCTGGTGCCAATCATTTGATGATAGTCTAAGAAGGTTGATGCGGAAGGTTTAGCTGCTTTATAACCCCAGCTTACTACTAAGGGCTCACATAAATGTTGCACGCTTTTGTGTGCGTATAAAAAGCTAGCACCTTTTGGAGCCATCATCCATTTGTGACAAGCACCCACATAAAAATCAACTTCCAATTCATTAATTCTTAAATCTACTTGTGCTGGCGCATGTGCTCCATCTACAATAGTGATTAAGCCTTTTGATTTAGCAATTTCACAAATCTCTTTTACGGGAAATATTAGTGCGGTTGCACTTGTGATATGACTAATAAAAATGGCTTTTGTTTTTGGAGTGAGTCCTTTAAAAAAGTCTTCAATAAACTGCTCTTTCGTGGTGATAGGTAAATTTATTTTTTGTCTTTTGTAAACTGCTTTTTTCTTTTCACAATAATAATCCCAGGTTCTGTCACAGGCGCCATATTCAATATCTGTTGCTAATATCTCATCCCCTTCTTCCAGTGGAAATGCTTTGGCAATAATATTCACAGCAAAGCTGGGATTGGTTACATATACTAAATCGTCCTTATCGTCCACATGAATAAATTGAGCCAATGCTGCACGTGAGGTAGATAAATACTCTACGCCATCAAATGCAATAAACTGTACAGGTTCCGCTTCCAATACTTTTTGCCATTGTTGATAATATTCAAATACGGGCTTGGGTGTTGCACCAAAGGATCCGAAGTTTAAAAAATTAATATCTTTTCTTAGTAAAAACTGGTCTCTTAAATTATTGTTCATCTTGGTTTAGATTTTCTATTGTCGAAGTTAAGTTAAAAAAAATCCCTCCCGATAATTCGAGAGGGATTTTGAATCAATAAGTATTTGATGATTATACACCCAAACTCCAACCCTCACGATAAGTTCGCTTAACGAACTGATTCGCTGGTTCAAAGTTGGTAATTTTCATATTTGGTCCATCCCAAGTTAATTGAATATTGCGACCAGGATAAGTAGTTAAACCTTTCTTATCGGTGCCTTTATAATCATAGCTTCTGATAGCCAGGTTACCCATTAATACTGATTCAGTTAATGGACCTGCAATATCAAAATGAGAACTTAATGTTTTTGCTTCCTTGCTACCAGGACCAGCGATACAAGCTTCTACCCAAGCAGAGTAGTGTCCTTCGGCGCCGCCTTTTACGCGCGCTACTGTTTCAGGAACTTTTGTTGTTGCGGTTAAGTTAGTAGGTAATAATTGAGGGTTTACACCATAAGTGCCAGCCATCATTTTTCCTTTTGTTCCTTCAAAAATTACACCATTACCACCGTCACCCATAACTTCGTTAGGTCCTAATTCAGCTGGACGTTCTGGTTGAATACCACCATCCATCCAATGCAATTTTACATCGGGCTTACCATTTTGTCCTTTAAAAGTTAAAATGATATGTGAAGATGCTGGTGGACTATCTGGTGAATATACTCTTTGCCAAGGTGCTGTGTAACGTGTTGCAACACTACACTCTGCTGCTACAGGATAGCCTAATCCCAATACCGCAAAAGCAGGTGCCATAATATGACAAGCCATATCTCCTAAAGCACCGGTTCCGTAATCCCACCATCCTCTCCAGTTAAATGGTAATAAGTCGGTGAAGTAACTTTTTTCAGGTGCAGTACCTAACCATAAATTAAAATCCAATTCTTTTGGAATTTCATTGGCAGTTGCTGGACGAATTACACCTTGTGGCCATACTGGACGATCGGTATAACAATAAATAGTATGTACATCACCAATCAATCCTGCATTGTACCAATCTTGTAACACACGCACACCATCACCTGATGAACCTTGGTTACCCATTTGTGTTACTACATTATAATCATGTGCCGCTTTGGTCATGGTACGTGCTTCGTAAATGTCATGTGCCATTGGCTTTTGAACGTATACGTGTTTGTGCAATTGCATTGCAGCCATTGCTTGTACAGCATGCATATGGTCAGGAGTAGAAACTGAACAAGCATCAATATGCATATGTTCTTTTTCTAACATCTCTCTATAGTCTTTATATAATTTTGCTTTTGGATAACGTTGACGGCTTTTCGCTGTTTGACGGTCATCTACATCACATAAAAAAGCGATATCTGCTTTTCCACTATTGTAAAAAGAGAATAAATCACCTTCTCCTTTACCGCCGGCACCAATACCCGCGATTTGTAATTTATCACTTGGGGCTGTAAATCCTTTACCGCCTAATACGTGTCTTGGTAGGATATAAAATCCTCCCAATGCCATCGCCGAATTTCGGATGAAATCCCTTCTTGAGTTATCTGATTTTTTCTTAGACATAGCAATCGTTAATTGTGTGGTTTAAAATCGTTTGAATTCGTTCTTTAATCGTTCCGTTAAATTATCGAAAAATCATCAATTAAACCAAATATTTTGATGAATGAACAAAACCCAAGTTGCTTTCGTTATTAAAGCCTAAATTGCTAATTATAAAGCCGTATAGTATGTTTCATTCCATCCAACCCTTACGTAGCTATTTTTTAACGGGTGCTACACAGTCCTATGATTTTAGGTTAAATCAGCTTAAAAGGCTCAAAAAAGTGGTACTTGAGTGTGAAAAAGAGCTTTATCAGGCACTTTATACCGATTTAAAAAAAACCGATGAAGACGCCTGGGCTACCGAAGTGGGCTTTTTTTTGAGTGAATTAAATGATACCATCGAACATTTAAAAGGATGGATGCAGCCACATTCGGTGGGTACAAATATGGTGAACCAACCTTCAACGAGTTATACGATTCAAGAACCCTTGGGTGTAGTTTGTATTATTGCGCCATGGAATTATCCTTTTCAATTATTATTTACTCCATTAATAGGTGCCATTGCGGGGGGCAATTGTGTGGTGTTAAAACCAAGTGAATTTGCGCCTGCCACTGCAAAAGTGATGGCTAAAATCATTGATTCCTTATTTCCTGATAACTATATTTTATTTGTGGAAGGAGAGGGAGCGACTGTATTGCCTCCATTGTTAACCGAAAACAGATTTGATCATATTTTTTATACTGGAAGTACCGTGGTTGGAAAAATTATTTATAAATATGCAGCCGAACAATTGGTACCAGTTACTTTGGAGCTAGGAGGTAAAAGCCCTGCGGTGATTGCTTCTGATGCAAATATTCGCGTAGCTGCACGACGCTTAGCCAATCCTAAATTTTCGAATGCGGGACAAATGTGTATTGCCCCCGATTATGTGTTAGTACCCACAGAATTAAAAGATGAATTAATAAAAGAACTCATTAAAGCCATTCAACAATTTTATGGAGCTGATGCGGAAGCCTCGGAACATTATGGTAAAATTATTAATGACAAACAATGGATGCGTTTAACTTCCTATTTATCGGAAGGAGAGATTGTGTATGGAGGCAAATCAGATAGATCAAAGTTATTCATAGAACCAACCATCATGACAGGCATTCATTCTGATGCAAATATTATGAAGGATGAAATTTTTGGACCTATCTTACCAATTTTAACTTATCAATCTAATGAAGAAGCATTGGCGGTAATCCAAAAAAATCCGAATCCACTCGCTTTTTATGTGTTCACTGAAAATAAAGTCGACGAAGCATTTTGGTTAACCAATGTGCCTTCGGGTGGCGCTTGCGTTAACAATGCAACCATGCATATTACCAACCATGATTTACCCTTTGGTGGCAGAGGTTTCAGCGGTATGGGGGCTTATCATGGCAAAACGAGTTTTGATACTTTTACGCATACTAAGTCGGTCTTAAAAACACCAACTTGGATAGATCCGAGTTTCAAGTATCCTCCATATAAAGGAAAAGGTTGGTTGCTAAAAAAGTTAATAGGATAGAAATTTCATTGCTACTATAATTAGTGCCTGTTTGAAAAATAAAAAAATAATCATGATTAAAATTGCCATCGCCGTTGGTGTATTGGTTGCTGCCACATTGTTAATGAAAAAAACAGGCATGTCCTATCGACAATCTGTTTTAAAAACAATGTACCCTGCTATCATGTGGAGTAGCAGAGCAAGCGGAAGAAAACAAATTCAAGCCAATAAGGAACATGCTATTCCTTTGGTTTCCTTTTACACTTTAACTGCAAAAGATATTAATGGGAAAGATTTTTTAATGTCCGATTTAAAAGGGAAAAAAGTTTTGATTGTAAATACTGCAAGTGATTGTGGTTTTACAGCACAGTATGATGCTTTGGAAAAATTATCGCTTCAATATGCAGGAAAGTTAGTGGTGGTAGGCTTTCCGTCCAATGATTTTAAGGAACAAGAAGCGAGTAATAACCAAAACATTGCCAATTTTTGTAAAAAGAATTATGGTGTGACCTTCCCTTTAATGGAAAAATCGGTCGTTATTAAAGGGCATCATCAAAACGAAGTACATAAGTGGTTGTCCGATATGACCATTAATGGATGGTGTCATCAGGAAC
>CANGMV010000026.1 GCA_947454745.1 Bacteroidota bacterium
AAACTTTGACCATTAAAGGTTTGCCAACAAGCTTGTCTGCATTGAGTCCTAGCTGGAACCATGCCGAGAACAAAATTGCATTTTTTAATGTTTTATCGAATCGTGTAGATGTTTACGTAATTGATATTGCAAGTTTAAGCTGTAAAAAAATTAATACAGCTGCCGCGAACATTGTTTTAGGTAACAACTTAGTTTGGTTAAATGACGAAACCGTTTTATACAAAGTGAATGTGAATGACCCTACCAAATTGGCTAAAAAACCAATTACGCCTAAAGGGCCAACCATTCAGGAAAATTTAGGTAAAGTAGCGCCTAGCGTTACGTATCAGGATTTGATCAAGTCGCCTTATGATGAATATTTATTTGACTTTTTTGCGACTACACAGTTAGTTAAAAATACAAATGGTGTTGAAACTAAAATTGGCAAGCCTTCCATTTTAGCAAGTTTAGCTTTGTCACCCGACAAACAATATTTTTTAACACGTACTTTAAATAAACCATTTTCATATTTAGTACCTGCTTATGGGTTTGCTGCAACTGTTGCAATAACGGATACTAAAGGGAACCTTGTACATACTTTAGCGGTATTGCCTTCGGCAGAAAGTACGCCTTCGGGTTACGATAATGTGCAAAATGTGGCTCGTGCTTTTGATTGGAGAAATGATGCACCGGCTACTATTACCTATGCAATGCCATTGGATAGTGGTTTGATTAAAAAGAAAGTGCCTTTTCATGACGCAGTTTTTGATTTAGAAGCACCATTTAATGGAACGGCTAAGGAATTATTTAAAACGGAAACTAGATACAGTCGCACCAATTGGGGTAATGACCAATTTGCAATGGTGTCCGAGCAATTGCGCGCTAAGCAACAATATAAAGTAAGTGTATTCAATCCTAAATCAAATTCCATCGCTACTTTATATGAAGGCAATAGTACCGATTTGTACAATAATCCTGGAACGCCAGTTACCGAAAAAAATAAATATGGCGAAGAGGTAATTGCACTTTTGAACAATGGTCAATCTATTTTATTTAACAATACTACTGGGGCTTCGGCAAAAGGGGATTTACCATATTTAGCGAAGTTTAATATTCAAACAAAAACGAAAGAAATTATTTGGCGTTGTGCAGATGATTGTTTCGAATATGTTGCAGATGTTTTGGATATTAATAATTTAAAAGTGCTTACACGTCGTGAGACTGAAAAAGAAGTACCTAACTATTTTATTAAAGTTGGAAATACTTTAGCGCATAGTACGCAGTTGACACATTTCACCAATCCATACTTAGGGATGGAAGGGGTAACAAAAGAAAAAATTAAATATAAGCGTAAAGACGGCATTGATTTAACTGGCGATTTGTATTTACCAAAAGGGTATGATAAATTGAAAGATGGCCCATTGCCTACTTTAATTTGGGCGTATCCTAGAGAGTTTACCAATGCAGCAGATGCAAGTCAAATTAGAGGCAATCAACATAAGTTCACCACGCTTTCATGGGGGTCGCCTGTATTTTATGTAACTCAAGGCTATGCCATTTTAGATAATGCTGAAATGCCTATTGTGGCTACATCTCCTGATAGTAAGCCTAATGATGATTTTGTGAATCAACTTACTTTAAATGCGAATGCAGCTATCGACAAATTAGTTGAAATGGGAGTGGGTGATCGTAACAGAATGGCAGTAGGAGGGCATAGCTACGGTGCATTTATGACCGCCAATTTATTAGCACATACGAATTTATTTAAAACGGGTATTGCGCGAAGCGGAGCGTATAACAGAACCTTAACGCCATTTGGTTTTCAAAATGAAGAACGTACTTTTTGGCAAGCACCACAATTGTATTTAGCCATGAGTCCATTTGCTTTTGCCGATAAAATTAAAGCCCCTTTATTAATGACACACGGAGAAGCTGATGACAATACAGGTACCTTCCCAATTAACAGTGAACGTTTATATGCTGCTATTAAAGGACATGGTGGCACCGTTCGTTTTGTTTACCTGCCTTATGAAGCACATGGTTACAAGGGGAAAGAAAATTTACTTCACTTATTATATGAACAAGGTAGATGGTTGGATAAGTATTTGAAATAAAATTTCAAATACTTAATCGATCGTTTAATTTTACTACATAAACCTAAAAAGGGGTTCATCTTCGCAGATGACCCCTTTTTTATTTATTTAAGATTGTATAATGCTTATTTACTTTCTAATAGTACCAAATCATTAAACGCAATCTCATACTCCTTATTCATAGAACGGATTAATGCGTTTTTATCGTGATAGCTTTTTTCGATGGTTTGAAACTTAGCTACATCCGAATAAATAGCAGGATCAGCCATTTGTAATTCAATGGCTACTTTCTCTTTGTTCAAGGTCTCAATATTGTGTTCAATTTGCGCTAAGGCTTTTTGTAATTTTTGAATTTGCTTTTGCAATTCTTTATCAATAGGACCATTCGGAGCTGCTTTTACTTCAGGTGCAGCTACTGGAGCGGGTTTTGCTTTTTCAGCAACAGGGACTTTTTTAGCCGCTTCGGGATTAGCCGCTTTTTGTTTTGCCATGCGCTCCTTCCACTCAATCCATTCGTGATAGGTGCCTTTGAATTCGATAATTTTTTCGTCTTCAATTTCCCAAATCTTATTCGCTGTTTTAGAAATAAAATAACGGTCGTGGCTTACTAATATAATGCTACCATCATATTTAGTTAATGCGTCGGCAAGTAATTCCACCGTTACCATATCCAAGTGATTCGTAGGTTCATCCAGCATTAGGAAGTTGGCCTTGCTAATGATGGTTTTAGTTAAAGCCACCCTTGCTTTTTCTCCTCCACTCAATACTTTAATTCTTTTATCTACTTCGTCGCCACCAAATAAGAAACAGCCCAATAAAGCGCGTAATTCCAAGTCGGTTTTTTTAGTACCACATTCTTGTACTTCTTGTAAAATGGTATTGTTTAAATTAAGTGATTCTAATTGGTGCTGTGCATAGAAACTTTCGTCTACATTGTGTCCCCAAACTCTTTCTCCTTCATAGTCTTCCATGCCCGCTACAATTCTCAATAGGGTTGACTTTCCCTTACCGTTTGCTCCAATCAATGCAATTTTATCGCCACGTTCAATTTCGGCAAATGCATTGTCTAATATTATTTGTTTAGGATAGGATTTGCTTACACCTTTTAAGTCCACTAAAACCTTTCCTGGCGTTTTGTCTACCGCAAAGTTGATTCTAATATTAGGTCTTTCAATTTGCACGTCTTCAATTACATCTAACTTGTCTAATCTTTTTTGAATACTTTGTGCAGCTGCAGCTTTAGAGGCCTTGGCTTTAAATCGTTCAATAAATTTTTCTTGTTGACGAATATAATCCTGTTGATTCTCGAATGCTCTTTGTTGAATTTCGACACGTTGCACTTTTTCTACTTCATAATATTCATAGTCGCCTGTGTAAAAATTTAATTGTTGTTGGTAAACTTCTACAATCTTATTTACCATTTTATTCAAGAAGAATTTATCGTGGCTCACAATAACCACACTTCCTTTATAATGCAACAAATACTTTTCCAGCCATTCGATACTCGGTAAGTCCAAGTGGTTGGTAGGCTCATCCAGCAACAATACATCAGGTGCTTGTAAAATCATTTTAGCCAATAACACGCGCATTCTCCAACCTCCACTAAATTCTTTGTAAGGGCGGGCTAAATCGGCTGTAGTAAAACCTAAGCCATGTAAAACTTCTTCTGCTTTGTGTTGTACATTGTATCCATCTAACACATCTATTTCATGTAAAGCGTCGGTATATTTAATTAGGATATCATTGTCTTCGGGATTCGCTTCTAATTCTATGCCTAATTGCTCAATTTCTTTTTCTAGTTCACGCACTCTTTCAAATGCACCTAAGGCTACTTCGGTAATAGTTTCGCTGGTGTCAAAACTTAATAAGTCCTGGTGTAAATAACCAATAGTGGTATCACGTCCTTTTTCCACGGTACCCTTACTTGGGGTATATTGGCCCACCAATACTTTTAATAAAGTGGACTTTCCTGTACCATTGTATCCAATTAAACCAATGCGTTCGCCTGGCTGAATGTGCCAAGTGGCATCACTCACAATAACTCTTGCTCCAAACTCGAATGTCACATTTTGTAAACCTATCAGCATATTTTTTCAATTCAGAGCGCAAAGTTAGCCTATGATCGGGCTATTTATGCATAAATTTGATAAAAATCCTGGGATGATTAAATATTTATCTATTATAGCATGTGTTGGCTTATTGGCATGTTCTTCAAATACCAGCAAGCCAACTGAATCGATTAGTTGGAACTTTTCAACCGTCCATCAGGATGCCATGTTGGAACGTAATTGCCAACCGATTATCATACAATACCAGGAAATTTTAAAAGGGTTAGCCAATAAGGATACCGCTTATTTGCATGTTGCTAGTCATCAACTCCTTCAAATTTGTGATTCCTTGGCAACATTAAAATTGGGTAAAGATAGCAGTACACAAAAAAAATGGGCCGATGCGCTCACCAATGTTCAATCGGAATTAGAAGGACTGATTTTGACAACCGAACCTAAGGAAATAAATATGTCTGTGCATATGACAGGGGTTCAAATTTTAAATGGCTTGGCTCAAATTGGTTATCAAGCACATACCATTTATATTTTCAATGTAAAAGATGATGAATTTGAAGATGGGCTTACATGGTTTGGATTGCAAAAAACTGCACGGGATCCTTTTCATAGTGAACATCGCGAACTCTTGACGGCTACTCAAGTTTTGCAGGAGGCACATATTCAATAACCAATTTCGCATTCATTTTATTGGTGGATGTAATAAACAATTCTTGTCTTATATCTGCATCTTTAAATACGAGTAATGCCGTGTTAGGCGGCACAGTTCCCATATTGTGGGCAACTATAATAATTTCATGTTCGTTATTGGTATTGCTAAAATTCACATCAAAGTGAATGGCTTTATAGCTTAATCTTTTTTTATTTACAATCAATTGCTTGTTGTCATACACTATAATAGTATCATTGTCAATGGTGCCATTATCATATAAGTCAATGCTGATGCTTTTATTATGTGTAATTATTTTTTTAACCAACTTGTTTTCTCTCCCCACTAGTACCCAAGGTATCACTTGAAAATCATTTTGGTTTTTAGCCACTGCTACTTCATTATTTTCAGCACCAGCATCCTCGGGAAGTAGGTTCTCCGATTGCTTTGTATTCGCTATGACGATAGTAGCAGGTTGTTCTTTTTTATTGGTAGAAGTAATCGCAGTTGGATTTGAAATTGGAATTGATTTGCTTTCATTTTGCTTATTGACTAGTACCTGAGGCGTTGCTATTTTTACTTTTGTTACTAAAGTCCTAGCAGTTTCATTTGCAATTTTTGGAAGGATAGTTTTGTTTTTAGTAGATTTTACGATCGCTACTTCTTTTTCTAAAAAAACAGTGCCGCCTCCACAATCTCTGCCACTGGTTACATTGCTTGACATATAATTGCCTTGCAAAATTTCATGACCTCGAATATTTTGGTAGGTTAAAAAATTACTCATTAAACAGGCTTCCATATTTCGATTCAATTGAAGCTGTTCAAATTTACTTTCCTGAATACTTACCAATTGGCTATGGCTTGAAAACTGCACACTGGCTGCTGCTTTTGCAACGGAGCTATTGGAGAATTTAGTAATGGTAAACGCGTTCAATTCTTGGTTGCGGTTTTCCTGAATGGTAATCTCGTATGCGTAGGTACGGCCGGCTAAGTCGGCATTGGGCGTGAAATATCCCACCCATTTCCCAGTTAGATTTTGGGCAAATAGGGTGCCGCTGCATCCTAAGAAAATAAGCATTATAAATAACCCACGCATAAGGCAAATCTATGTATAAATTGTACTATAAATCTAAGAATTCATCAACCACTATTTTTTGTTATCTTTGCGGTCTTATATTTAGATACAAATATGGTTCAAATTCAATTTCCAGACGGCGCAGTTCGTTCCTATGAAAAAGGGATCACTGCTTTAGGTATTGCTAAATCCATCAGTGAGGGTTTGGCTAAAAAAGTGTTAGCAGCTTCGGTAAACGGGGAAGTATGGGATGCCACGCGTCCTATTAACAGTGATGCTGCATTAAAATTATTAACCTGGGACGACAACGATGGCAAATCTACTTTTTGGCATTCTTCTGCACACTTATTAGCAGAGGCGGTTGAAATGCAGTTTCCTGGCGCTAAGTTTTGGGTAGGACCTGCGTTGGAAAAAGGGTTCTATTATGACATTGATTTAGGAGGTAAGACTTTGAAGGAAGAGGATGTGGTGATTTTAGAAAAAAAGATGAATGAGTTGGCTAAACAAGCCAATGAATATATCCGCAAGGAAATGTCTAAGGCCGAAGCCGTAGCTTATTTTACAGAAAAAGGAGATGAATATAAGTTGGATTTATTGTCGGGATTAGAGGACGGTACAATTACATTTTACACACAAGGACAATTTACAGACTTGTGTCGTGGACCTCATATTCCAAACACAGCAGCCATTAAGGCAATTAAAATTACCAATATTGCAGGCGCGTTTTGGAAGGGAGACGAGAAAAATAAAATGTTGACACGTGTGTATGGAGTTACTTTCCCGAATCAAAAGGAATTGGACGAGTACTTGTTAATGTTGGAAGAAGCGAAGAAAAGAGACCATCGTAAATTAGGTAAAGAGTTAGGTATTTATACCATGGATGATGATGTTGGACCAGGTTTGCCTTTGTGGATGCCAAACGGTACGATCATTATTGAGGAGTTAGAGCGTTTAGCAAAAGAAACCGAGGAAGCTGCAGGATATAAGCGCGTAGTAACACCACATATTGCTAAAGAGAGCATGTATATTACCAGTGGTCACTTGCCGTATTATCAGGATAGTATGTTCCCTCCAATGGAATTGGATGGTACTAAATATTACTTGAAAGCAATGAACTGTCCGCATCACCATAAAATATTTGATGCAGAACCAAAGAGCTATAAGGACATGCCACTAAGGCTTGCAGAGTATGGTACTTGTTATCGTTATGAGCAATCGGGTGAATTGTTTGGCTTAATGCGTGTTCGTTGTTTACACATGAACGATGCGCATATTTATTGTACCAAAGAACAATTTGCACAAGAGTTCAAAGCGGTGAACGAAATGTATTTGAAGTATTTCAAAATTTTTGGAATTGACAAATATGTGATGCGTTTAAGTTTACATGACCCAGCTAAATTGGGACAGAAATATATTAATGAGCCTGAACTTTGGTTACAAACCGAAGCGATGGTGCGTGAAGTGTTAATTGAAACAGGAACGCCGTTTGTGGAAGTGCAAGATGAAGGTGCATTTTACGGACCTAAAATTGACGTTCAAATTTGGAGTGTGATTGGAAGAGAATTTACATTGGCGACTAATCAAGTGGATTTTGCGCAAGGGAAACGTTTTAATTTAAATTTCACGAATAAGGACAACGAGCCTGAGTCTCCATTAATTATACATCGTGCACCATTGGGTACCCACGAGCGTTTTATTGGATTCTTATTGGAGCATTATGCGGGTAAGTTCCCAGTATGGTTAGCACCATTGCAGGTTAAAATTTTACCAATCAGTGATAAGTTTATGCCTTATGCGCAGGAAGTATTTGCTGAATTAAAAAAGGCAGGTGTGCGTGTTGAAATAGACGATCGCAACGAAAAAATTGGTAAAAAGATCCGAGATACCGAAATGATGAAAGTGCCTTATATGTTGGTGATAGGAGAAAAGGAAGTGGCTGAAAGCAAACTTTCTGTTCGTCGCCAGGGTAAAGGGGACCTAGGAATGTTGGACAAAGCTACGTTCCTTGCCAAAATGGTGGAAGAAATTGCCGAAAGAATGGCGCCGGAAGCATAACAATGACTATCTTTACAAAACATAAACAACGTTTTAACAATTAATGGCATTACCGAACAGAGGACCCAGATTTAACCCAAGGTTTCAAAGACAACAAGAACCAGAGCATCGTATTAATGATCGTATTAGAGTACCTGAAATACGTTTGGTTGGTGACAATATCACCGTAGGAGTTTACAACACACAGGAAGCGCTGAAAATAGCTGCTGATCAAGGTTTGGACTTGGTGGAGATATCTCCAACTGCCAATCCTCCAGTATGTAAAGTAATCGATTACAAAAAGTTTCTTTACGAGAAAAAACGTAAGGAAAAAGAGATGAAAGCGAACTCTAAGCAATCTGAAATTAAAGAGATACGTTTCACTCCAGGCACGGATGATCATGACTTTGATTTTAAAGCAAAACATGCTGAAAAGTTTTTACAAGATGGAAATAAGGTAAAAGCCTATGTTCAATTTAAAGGTCGTGCTATCATGTTCCAAGATCGTGGTCAATTGCTTTTGTTGAAATTTGCAGAAAGATTAGCTGAAGCAGGTACTTTGGAAAGTATGCCTAAGTTAGAAGGAAAGAGAATGTTTGCCATTTTCCAACCAAAAGCAGGGGGTAAAAAGAAGCCAACCGCATAATAATTACATACTCAAATCAGTTAAATGACTGATTTTCAATAGAATTTTTGTCAAAAGCTCCATAAAATGGGGCTTTTTTCTTGTCTATATTGTCTATATCTACTACCTTCGCCATCCATTTCCCACATGGCTCAACAAGTGTCTCGCCCGTGCAAGACCGCCAGCAGGGAGTAATCGTTAAGATTATAATAATGCCAAAAGTAAAAACTAACTCAAGCGCAAAGAAGCGTTTTAAAGTTACTGGTACAGGTGAAATCACCTTCCAAAAAGCGTTCAAAAGACACATCCTTACAAAGAAATCAACTAAGCGTAAAAGAGCGATGAGACAAAAAGGTCTTGTTGGGTCTACTAACAAGGATTTCGTTCTACGTTTATTAAGATTAAAAGGATAAGACTAGACTCTTATTGATTTAATTCAATTATCACAATTTTAAATTAACCGAGTCGTAGTCTTATTGACGTAGATTCAAAAAATATTAATTATGCCACGTTCAAAAAATGCCGTTGCATCTAGAGCAAGAAGAAAAAAGATATTAGACCAAGCTAAAGGCTTTTATGGTAAGCGTAAAAACGTATATACCGTTGCCAAAAACGTATTAGAGAAAGGTTTGACTTACTCATATGTTGGTCGTAAATTAAAGAAGCGTGAATACCGCACTTTGTGGATTGCACGTATTAACGCAGCAGTAAGAGAAGAAGG
>CANGMV010000027.1 GCA_947454745.1 Bacteroidota bacterium
AATCAGACAGTGGCAACTGCTGAAAGTTGTACAGGCGGTTATATTGGTCATTTATTATCTAAACATGCTGGCTCTTCTCAGTTCTATACCGGTGGCATTATCAGCTATGATAATCGAATTAAGACCGAATTCTTAGATGTCCCTGCCCCTATTTTACAAACAGTTGGGGCGGTTAGCCAAGAAGCAGTGGAACAAATGGCCAAATCAGTTCGAGAAAGCATGAAAACGGACTATGCTGTTTCGGTGAGTGGTATCATGGGGCCATCGGGTCAAACCGACGAAAAACCCCTAGGAATGGTCTGGATTGGAGTAGCCAATAAGGAAAAAGTGGTTTCGAAGGTTTTTTACCTACGATTCGACCGTTTACGAAATATTGAAGTAACTGCCAATCAGGCTATAAATTTACTTAGGTTGTTAATTATCAATAAGATTTAGTCTTAAATTTGCTTAAAATTATCCCATATGCCTCTTGTTGATTTGGTGATGCCTAAATTGGGTGAAAGTATAATGGAAGCGACCATTTTAAAATGGTACAAGCAAGTAGGCGATACTATTCATCTTGATGAGACCTTATTGGATATCGCTACCGACAAGGTAGATAGTGAAGTGCCTTCGACAGTGGGTGGAATTATAAAAGAAATTTTATTTGAAGTAAATGCAGTAGTTCCCATAGGAGCTGTAATTGCACGTATCGAATCGGCTGGGACAAATGCAACTCCTTCCTCTAACGCGACAACTGTCACACAGCAAATTGCCCCTATAGTAGAAAAAGTTGTAGAAAATGTGGTGGATGAAGTTCCATTCACTCCGACTCCATCAACAATAACCTCAACTTCAACACCTGTTGCAAGTCCTATTGCCCCAGTAAAAATCAACAATGAAACGAATCATAATTCAGCAGGATCAGATCCTAAATTTTATTCTCCATTAGTTTTAAATATTGCTCAAAGTGAAGGAGTAAGTTTAAATGAACTTCAATATATAGTTGGCACAGGTAGTCTTGGAAGGGTTTCTAAAAAAGATATCTTAAATTATATCGCTGCAAAAAAAGCAGGAACTTTAGCACCAGTTGCTCAAGCTACTGCTAGTTCCTCTACTACTTCTACTCCTATCCCCAATACAAATAATACTATACCAGTTGTTCCTACGCAAACTTCTACTCCAAGCAAACCTTTGGATGAGTTGTTAAGTGATCATTCAAATTTCATGGCACAAAGTAGTTCGGCAAAAGTGGCAAATCCTGAGGAAGTAATCCTTACGGGCAATACCGAAATTGTGGAGATGGATCGCATGCGTAAGTTGATAGCAAAACATATGGTAGACAGTGTGCAAACAAGTCCCCATGTAACTTCCTTTGTGGAAGCTGATGTAACAAATATGGTAGTATGGAGAGAAAAAGTAAAGCAACTTTTTGAAAAAAGAGAAGGTACAAAATTAACTTTTACTCCCATGTTTTTTGAATGTATCGCTGCTGCTTTGGAAAAATACCCCATAGTGAACAGCAGTTTACAAAATGATCAGATTATATATCGAAAAGATATTAATATAGGAATGGCTACTGCATTGCCAACTGGAAACTTAATTGTACCTGTCATTAAAGGTGCTAATCAATTAAGTATTGTTGGCTTAAGTAAAGCAGTAAATAATTTAGCCAATGCTGCAAGAAATAATCAATTAAGACCACAGGATACTCAAGGTGGTACTTTCACTGTAACGAATGTAGGCACATTTGGAAGCTTAATGGGTACTCCAATTATAAATCAACCTCAAGTGGCTGTTTTAGCACTTGGTGCAATTAAGAAACGTGCAGTTGTAGTTGAAACACCACAAGGAGATGCTATTACCGTGCGTCATATGATGTACCTTTCAATGAGTTATGACCATCGCATTGTAGATGGCGCTGTTGGTTCACAATTTTTAACAGCTGTAGCTAAGGCATTTGAAAACTGGGATCCCAATCGTCAATGGTTTCAATACGTTTAATTAAAACACTTCTAATAATAAAAAATGCCCTCGAAATTCGAGGGCATTTTTTATAGATCAACCCAATATATTTATTTCAATCCCCAATCACGACCTTTCATAATGGCAGGCAAACCAGTACTCATCCAAGTTGGCATTGGTTCCCCTTTCAAATAATGATCGAAGAATTGTTGTTCTCTAATTTGAATGTCTTTTCTATTTTTACGTTCCACTAAATTATGAGCTTCGTTATTATAGACCAATAACCACATTTTTTTATTTAAACGACGCATTGCAGTAAAGTATTCAATTCCTTGATACCAAGGCACCGCATCGTCGGCGTCATTACTCATAATCACCAATGGGGTAGTTACACTTGGTAAAGAAAACAATGGTGAATTCTTGATATATAAATCAGGTCGTTCCCATAAAGTAGCTCCAATCCTACTTTGCGTCTTCTCATATTGGAATTGTCTATTTACGCCAGTACCCCATCTAATACCTCCATAAGCACTAGTCATATTCACTACTGGAGCACCTGCCCAAGCAGCAGCATATAATTTTGTTTTAGTAATTAAATAAGCAATTTGATAACCTCCCCAACTTTGACCTTGCAATCCAACTTTTGTGCTATCAATAAACCCTTTTTGTATCATGGCTCTAGTTCCGCTTAAAATATAGTCATAAGCACCTTGTCCTGGATATCCTTTTTGATACCAAATGTCTGGCACAAAAACCACATATCCTCTACTTGCAAAAAATGGAATATTTAATCTAGATGGAGTTGGCGAAGGAGGTAAATAATTATGTAAGGTTTGATTGTTTCTTTCATAGAAATATACAATCATTGGGTATTTCTTTTTTGCATCAAAATTTTCAGGTAAATACAAAATCCCTTCGGCTGTTTTACCAGTATATGATTTCCATTTTACCAACTGAGAAGTCATCCAATTATAATGATCTTGTTGCGTATTAATTTTAGTAAACGCACTTGGACTTTGTTTTGTATTTGTTAATGTATATGCAAACAAGTTAGGAGCATTTTTTTCATCTTCTTGTAACACAACAAAATCATTCGATTTTTTCGCAGCAGCGATTGTCGTTAAATGCATAGGAACGGTATTTATTACAGATAACAACTTAGTATCTAAGTTTAATACCGCCAATTGTTCCGTTTTATCAACTTCATTGAAGCCTTTTAATAATATCGATTCATTCGGTGCTAATGTTTTACGCTCTGCATCTGTCTCTACAAAACGATAATTTATTTTATTTTTTCTACCATTGGTTAATAAAATGGAAGGTTTAACTCCGTTGGCATCTACTAACCATAAATCATATCGATCATACATTATGAATTGCTCGTTGTTGTTCATCCACTTTGCAATTCCGTATGCATTGGGATCATCTGGCACATCATTCTCTTCGTCAAATAAACTCGTTTTGATATCTTTTGCAATCACAATGTCTTTACCAGTTAAAGCATTGTAAGCATGGTATTTTTTTTGTGGCTCATCGTAAAATACCAACTTATTTCCGTCATAAGCACTTGAAATCAAATTCCCTTTCCATGCTTTATGAATAAGCTGCCTTTGTCCATTACTATTTTGAATACGGTAAATATCTTTTAACGCAAATCCTTGCCATTGAAAAGCAATAGCATAAGTCGAATCAATAGTAGCATAGGTATACTTGCCATCCCCTTCCATTGTACTCATTAAATCACGTTCTTTGATTTTACCTAAATACGTTACAGAATATTCCTTAGTGTTAAATAAAGTCGTTTCAGTGCTTTTTAAAGAAGCTTCTAAGTTTTTTAATTGCACGGATTGTAAATTAGCATCCGCATAATGCCAAATATCTAAACTAGCCCTTTCAAATTCAGGCAAGCTAGTGTCTTTTGCAGGTAGTAAAGGCTGGATGCCAAATTCTATAATATCACCTGACTTGCTAAAATTCAATTTTCGATCTCCCCCTATTGTATAAGCAGTAGGCAAACTTGCATGAGCTCTTGTAACTATACGTTTAGCAGTATCAAAACCAGTTTCGAAATATGCCAATGTGTAATTTTTTTGTAAAGCTTTATCAGTACTATCTTGCTCAATTAAATAAGCCAATTTTTTCCCTTCTTCATGCCAAACCAAGCCTGTAGCTGAATTAAAATGCTGGCTTATGATTTTAGGTGTAGTGTCGGCAATCGAATACACTAAAACTTTTGCATCATTGGTTTTGGTTTTAACTTGAAACAATGCAACACCTAAAGATTTCGGATGTATCGCATAGGAAGCTACATTGGGAAAATTTCGATTTAAAGTACTATTCAAATCTTTTATTACTAAGTCGGATCCTTCTTTATTAATATCTCCTTTTTTATCTTTTAAGTAGACCAATAAGCCATTTCCGTGCTCAGCTATTTGAAAACTTTTTACGGAAGCAATTTTCTCCATGGTAAAATTAGCCATATTTACAATCACTAAACTATCTTTTGGCATTTCATCGGGCTTCTTTTTATCGATTTTTGCTTTTCTCGTATCTGCAAAAAACGGTTTAATTTTAGCAATCAAAAATTGACCATCTTCTGTAAAACTTGCCTGGGCACCTCTTTCAATTTTAGTCTCAATTCCCGATTTTACATTTCTAATTACAAGCATAGCATCCCCTTCTTGAGGCGTAATAGAAAATACAACAAAATTTCCCTGTGGCTGATAAACTAGGTCTTTAATGGACTGCCACCCATCATAAACAGTATGGTCTAATGGTTTTTTTTGGGCTAACCCAACAGTCGTAATAATGGTAAAACAAATAGATAATAGGTACTTCATAAGCTAGGATTATAATTGAATTATTTCTTCAACAATTTCGTAATTAATTTGTTATAAATTGCAACATATTGATTATTAAATGAGAAGTTTATTTTTAGCGGTATTTTTACTATTTATATGCCAAATCGGGTTCGCGCAGTCCAAAGGAGATTTAAATGGTTGGATAGTGGACAAAAACACACAAAATCCAATTGCTGGAGCAACAATCAAGATATTCAACACTCCCTATTCTACTTTATCGGATAGTTTAGGTAATTATTATTTTAGAGGGATACCAACTGGTCAATATCAAATAATCATCAGTTCCTTTGGGAGTATCCCATACACCCTTTACAATGTAATTGTGAGTTCTGGTAATACCAGCACCAACACAATCGAACTTGTACAACAAGCAATAGTATTAAAAGAAGTAGTTGTTGGGAGTATGAAAAAAACTGTAAGAGCTGCAACGCTTGAAACCCCATTGAGTGTCCAAAAGCTAACAGCCGAAGAAATTAAATCAAGCCCAGGAAGTAATTTCGATATTTCTAAAGTGGTTCAATCCTTGCCTGGTGTAACTGGATCCTCTACCACTTCGGCCGGTTTCAGAAACGACATCATTGTACGTGGTGGCGCCCCTAATGAAAACGTATTTTACTTAGACGGAATCGAAATTCCAGTTATTAACCATTTTAGTACCCAAGGAAGTGCGGGTGGACCTCAAGGCATTTTAAATGTATCTTTTATTGATGAAGTAAAATTATCCTCGTCAGCATTTGATGCAAAATATGATAATGCATTATCTTCTGTATTTGAATTCAAGCAAAAAAGAGGTAATCCAAAAAAATTAGAAGGGAATGTAAGAATGGGTGCTACTGAATTTGCAACTACTTTAAGCGGGCCGCTTTCTAAATCGGGCAAAACAACATTTTTAGTATCTGCAAGACGTAGTTATTTACAATTTTTGTTCCATGTATTAGATTTACCAATTCGACCAAACTATTGGGATTTTCAATATAAAGTAACACATCAAATAAGTCCTAAAACAACACTTACATTTTTAGGTGTAGGTGCGATTGATAATTTTTATTATGTAGCTCCACGAAATGCAACACCTCAAAAAATTTATGCACTTAATTTAAACCCAACTATTAACCAATGGAGTTATACTGTAGGCATTTCCTTAAAACACTTAATCAATAAAGGGTATTGGAATTTAAGTTTGAGTAGAAATCATTTGAATAATATAAATGAAAAATACCAGAATAACTTAAGCCAGGACAAAGGGGATAAGACATTTGATTATACTTCCAATGATATTGGCAATAGCTTAAGATGGGATATTACTAAAAGTTTATTAGGTTTAAAATGGACTACGGGGGCTAATATACAGTCTATTGAATACGACAATTCAACATTCCAGATTTTAAGTAGTTTTCAAACTGATCCAAGGTTTATAAATGCAGTTCAACCTATCTCTAATATTTACCATTACAGTACTGATTTGAATTATAAAAAGTATGGCGCATTTTTTCAATTAGGGAAAAGAGCATTTGACAATCGACTAGGTATAAGTGCAGGTATTAGGACTGATGGTAATGGTTTTAACAATGCTGGCAAAGTATTTATGCAAAGGCTTTCTCCAAGAGTTGGGTTAAGTTATGTATTAACTGACAAAGTCACATTAAATGCATCTGTGGGAAGATATTATAAAGTTGCTCCAAATACTACTTTAGGATTTAAAGATGCAAATGGCAATTTTGTAAATAAAAATTCCGACTATATTGGAAGCAACCATTATGTAACAGGTATTGAATATGTGCCAAATGATGCAACACGCTTTACTGCCGAAATATTTTACAAAAGATATTTTAATGTGCCTATTAGTATTCAAAAAGGAATTAGCTTGTCTAATTTAGGCGCAGACTTTAATATTTTAGGGAATGAGCCTATTTCAACCATTGGAAAAGGGCGTAGTTATGGTTATGAATTATTTGCACAACAAAAATTAACGAAACGCTTTTTTGGAGTAGCAAGTTATTCTTTTTTCAGAAGTGCTTATACTAATATGGATAAGGAATATGTAAAAAGCTCATGGGAAAATATACATATCCTTAGTTTAACAATGGGTTATAAATTTAATCATAACTGGGAATTAGGTATTAAATTCAGGTACCAAGGAGGCACTCCGTATACACCTTTTGATCCTGTTTTAAGTAGATTAAATTTCGTAACATTGGGATCAGGTGTATTGGATTATTCCAAATTAAATTCGCTTAGATTATCAGATTACCATTCTAGTGATATGCGTATTGACAAAAAATACAACTACAAGAAAACAACCATTGACTTTTTCTTAGATATTACTAATTGGTATGGAAGTAAATCAGTTTCACCTAAAGCGTTTGTATTTGAATCTTATCCCAATGGTATATTTAAAACAACCGATGGTCAACCTATTAAAAAAGACGGATCGAATGGAATTCCTAGTTTAGCTGATGGTAATCAAGTATTCGTAACGCCTACGTTTGGATTTATTTGGGAGTTTTAAGGAATTGAATAATGATCAGCTTCTAGAATAAATTAATCTTCTTGATCATTCTAATGAAACGACCTGTAATTGATAGCCATTGCATATTAAGGACACCTAAAATTGCTTCCTTGATAATACCTTTGGACATTTTGCTTACACCAATTTTTCTATCAATAAAAATGATAGGAACTTCTTTAATTTTAAATCCTAATTTCCAAGAAGCAAATTTCATTTCAATTTGAAATGCATATCCTATAAACTTGATATTGTCTAAATTGATAGCCGCGAGTACTTTATTTTTATAGCACACAAAACCTGCTGTCGGATCTTTAACAGGCATACCTGTAATAATTCTAGTATAAGCAGAACCTCCTTGTGAGTATATTTTTCGATCCAATGGCCAATTTTCAGTGGCACCCCCTTTTATATATCTGCTTCCTACCGCAACATCTGCACCTGCATCACATGCAGCGCATAAACGATCTAAATCATTCGGATTATGTGAAAAATCGGCATCCATTTCAATGATGTAATCGTAGTTTCTTGCTAATGCCCATTTAAATCCATGTATATAGGCAGTACCCAATCCTAGTTTACCTGAACGACATTCTATAAAAACACGTTCTGGATGATTTTGCATGATGCCTCTAACAATATCTGCTGTTCCATCGGGTGAACCATCATCAATAACGAGTACATGGTATCCAGTAGTAAAAGATAAAACAGCATCGATAATTGATGAAATGTTTTCCTTTTCGTTATAAGTTGGTATTAAAACAATTTTTTTCACTGATTATAGGGGGGTATATAGTTCTTAAAATTACTAAAATATTTATATAAATTATTTATTTAATATAGATTTGTTCAGGATTTCGGTCAATTTTTGCTTGGTATGAAGGGCAAAATCGCCTTTCATCATCCAGTCATAGTACTGTGGTTCTTCCTTAAGTACTTGAATTACAGGCTTTCCTTTGTGTTTGCCGAAATTAAATACAGCGATTCCGTTTTCGTATACCAAACGTCGGGCAAAGTCAATGATTTGATCCTCCCCGGTAAACTTAACAATTGATTCCACCGTTTTACCAATTTGAGGATATCTTTCAATTTGAGCTTCTAAAATCTCCCAGGTTGCTGTCGCATCAGCTTCGGCAGTATGGGCATCTTCCAATGTTTTAAGACAATAAAATTGATAAGCAGCACTCAATGTTCGTTGTTCCATCATGTGAAATACCTTTTGAACATCTAATAATTTTCTGGATTCCATATCAACATTAATGCCTGCCCTTAAGAATTCTTCATTCAACATCGGCACATCAAATCGATTGCTATTATACCCTCCAATATCAGCTCCTTCTAAAAATTGCTTCACCTCATTGGCAATTGTCTTAAATGTGGGTGCATCTTTTACCATATCATCGGTAATACCATGAACATCCGAACTACCTTTTGGAATAGGCATTTCAGGATTTACCAATCTTCGTTTTACTTGTTTACTGCCATCGGTCGCGATTTTAACAATCGCGATTTCTACAATCCTATCGATA
>CANGMV010000028.1 GCA_947454745.1 Bacteroidota bacterium
AATGCCTTTGTAGCAGGCGTGCAATATATTTGTCCTGTAAATCCTTCCTTTACTAATTTAGGCAACAAGCCTGTATGATCGATGTGTGCATGTGATAAGACAACATAGTCTACTTTTAAAGGATCAAATCCAAAACTCGCATTCAATCCCTCGGTATCTCTTCCCATTCCCTGAAACATGCCACAGTCTAATAAAAAACTTTCACCATTGTCTAACTGTACCAAATGCTTTGAACCTGTCACCGTACGTGCAGCTCCATGAAAACTTATTTTCATTTAAAAAATTTATACTACTAAGTTAATCTATAAAGCAATGGTAGCCACTAAATAATCGGCAATTAAAATAAGGATACAACTTACCACCACCGATTGCGTTCCGGCCTTACCAATTTCTAAAGCACCCCCTTTTACATGGTACCCAAAATAGGCAGGGACGGTACTTACTATAAAAGCAAAAATGAATGACTTATAGAATGCAATTTGAATATAACTGGTATTTAAATCCTTACGAATACCACTAATATAAAGTTCATTTGGAATGGCGCCTGTCCAACCTCCTACTAAATAACCTCCCCAAATGCCAATCACGGCCGATATACCAACCAATACCGGCACCATGGTGAAGGCGCCCAATATTTTAGGCAGAATTAAATAATTTTTTGAATTGATGCCAATAATTTCAATTGCATCAATTTGTTCAGTGGTGCGCATATTACCTAGTTCACTGGCAATTTTACTCCCCACAACACCTGCTAAAACAATACTTAAAAATGTAGGAGCGAATTCCAAAATCATACCATCTCTTACAATAATACCAATGGTAGACAAAGGAATCATTGGATTCACCAACTGTGCGGAGGTTTGTACCGTCATTACAGCACCTAAAAAAAAGGAGATAATCACAACAATAGGCAAGGAGCCAATACCAATATCATAGCATTGCTTAATGTATTCCTTCCAAAACATGCGACGATTGTCTGTTTTGGTGAACATGCCTTTTAACATTAAAAGGTACTTGCCAAAGTGCGTTAAAAAGTTCATGCCGTAAAGTTAATGCATTTCTACTTCTTACGCTTCTTCATACGCTTCCACCAACTGGTTCTTTGCACTTCAGCATCGGTATCAATACGCGTTTTTAATTGCGCATCCACCACCGAAACTGTAGCCATGTTAATGATATTACGTACGTCGGAGCCTAATTGCAATACATTCACAGGCTTTTTAAGCCCTAATAATATAGGACCAATAATATCTACACCTCCTACTTCTTTTAATAAGTGATAGGAAATATTGCCTGCAGTTAAATTAGGGAAGATAAGCACATTCACATCGGCATCCACTAAATCACTAAATGGATAGTTGTCTCTTAGAATTTCTTTATTAAACGCCAACATTCCTTGCATTTCCCCGTCTACAATTAAATTTGGATTTTTTTGCTTTACAATTCTGGTTGCTTCTGCCATTTTCCTTGCCTCAGGTGTATCACTACTTCCAAAATTAGAATAGCTTAACATGGCCACTCTTGGCACCATATTAAAGTTGCGTACTTCTTTCGCAACCAACAAAGTAATGTCTGCAATTTCTTCGGCAGTAGGGTCAATATTCACGGTGGTATCTGCTAAGAACAATGGACCTTTCTTAGTTAACAATAAATACATACCAGCAATTTTGCTGCCATTTTCCTCTACACCAATTGTTTGTAATGCAGGCTTAATGCCATCGGCATAATTACGTGTCAAGCCCGACAACATCGCATCTGCCTCGCCAGTTTCCACCATCATGGCACCAAAATAATTTTGCGTGCGCATTAACTTTAAACTCTCGTATTTATTAACGCCCTTGCGTTGTCTTTTTTGAAATAATAAAGAACCGAAAAATTCACGCTTAGCTTCCATTGCGTCACTACGCACATCGATAATTGGCAAATCGGTAATGTCGATATTATTAGCGTCGGCAATACTTTTAATTCTTGCTTCATTTCCTAATAAAATTGGATACGCAATACCATCATCATACACAATGCTTGCTGCTTTTAACACCTTCGTGTTTTCAGCATCTGCAAACACCAAACGTTTTGGATCACGTCTTGCCTTATTGCTAATTAAGCGCATTAATTGATTGTCTAAACCTAATCGCTTATTTAATTGTAGTACATAATTATCCCAGTTGCTGATTGTTAACTGAGCTACTCCTGAATCAATGGCGGCTTTTGCTACTGCAGGTGCAAGGGTACTCAACAATCTTGGATCCAATGGCTTTGGAATAATATATTCACTACCGAAACATAAATTTTGTTGATTGTATGCCATGTTCACAATATCAGGAACTGCGGTTTTAGCCAACTCGGCCAAAGCCTTTACGGCAGCCAGTTTCATGGCTTCGTTAATTTGCTTTGCACGCACATCCAACGCTCCTCTAAATATATAAGGGAATCCTAACACATTATTTACTTGGTTCGGATAATCGGAACGCCCCGTTGCCATAATAATATCCTTGCGTGCACTGGTTGCTGCTTCATACGCAATTTCAGGATCGGGATTTGCCAATGCAAATACGATTGGATTTTTCGGCATGGATGCTACCATTTCGGTAGTAACTACATTGCCTACACTCAAACCTAAAAATACATCGGCATGTTTAAATGCTTGTTGCAAGGTAATATCTTTGGATTTTACAGCAAATGGCTTTCTGTCTTCACCTAAATCAGTTCTTCCTTGGTGCAACACGCCATCCTTATCGAACAAAGTAAAGTTTTCATACTTCGCACCTAAGGCAACATACAATTTAATACAAGCCATGGCTGCAGCGCCAGCACCACTCACTACAAACTTAGCTTTATCAATTTTCTTTTTTTGTAATTCCAACGCATTCAATAACGCAGCACTACTAATAATTGCAGTACCATGCTGATCATCATGCATCACAGGAATATTCATTTGTTCCTTTAACTTCTGCTCGATATAAAAACATTCCGGTGCTTTAATATCTTCTAAGTTAATGCCTCCAAATGTGGGTTCTAGTGACTTAACAATTTGAACAAATTTATCTGGATCGGTTTCGTTAATCTCAATATCAAAAACATCAATGTCGGCAAATATTTTAAACAATACCGCCTTCCCTTCCATCACAGGCTTACTTGCTTCTGGCCCAATATTTCCTAAACCTAACACAGCGGTTCCGTTGGTAATAACGCCTACTAAATTTCCCTTGGCCGTATATTTATAAACGTCGGCAGGATTGTTTTGAATTTCAGTACAAGGAATAGCTACCCCTGGACTGTAGGCCAATGACAAATCCTTTTGTGTCTTAGTTTCTTTAGTAGGAATGACTTCAATTTTACCTGGACGACCACTAGCATGATACTCAAGCGCTTGGTCTTTACGAAGGTTCTGTTTATTCGACATGTAATAAGTTTATAACGAATGTTAGTTATCTAGCTGTACAAAGCTAAGGAATTAATTGAATAAGCTTACCCCTAGCCAAGCCATCATGCCAACGCCATGGGCTATAGCATCCTCGTCTACTTTAAAAACAGGGGTATGTACATTATGAATAGCGTCTTTGGATTCATTGCGCACACCTAAACGGAAAAAACAACCAGGTATCACCTGAGAATAATAGCCAAAATCTTCGGCGCCCATTCTTAATTCAGTTTCTTCCACATTGTCGGCACCCATATATTGATCGGCCAATTTCCAAGCAGCTTCGGTTATCATAGGTTCATTATCAACAGTAGGATAACCAACATCAACTCTAAAATCAATTTCAGCTCCTGTTGCAATGGCCAATCCTTTTGCTTGTTGAAGCATTAATTCATGTGCTTTAAATCGCCACACTTCATCCATCGCACGGAATGTACCCATTAGTTTTACTTCACTTGGAATTACATTGGTTGTGTTGCCACCATGTATAGAACAAATAGATAAGACCGACGGATTTTGCGGATTGCGATTGCGTGATATAATCGTTTGTAAGCTCGTAATTAATTGTGCTGCCACTAATACTGTGTCCACTGTTTGATGAGGTGTTGCAGCATGACCCCCACTCGATTTAATACTTACATATAATTCATCGGCGCTCGCCATCACCCGTCCTTTTCTAAAACTTAATTTGCCATATGGCAAACCCGGATGCACGTGTAATCCAATAATACCTTGAGGTGTAGGGTTTTGTAATGCTCCGTCACGAATCATATAACTTGCTCCGCCCGGATTTTTTTCTTCACCTGGTTGGAATAATAATTTAATAGTGCCTTCAAATTCATCACGCAAACTCCATAAAATTTTAGCAGCACCTAATAAAATTGTTGTGTGTACATCATGTCCACATGCGTGCATCACGCCTTCGTTCTTGGATTTATAATCTACCTCATTCTCTTCAATAATGGGCAACGCATCCATATCGGCACGCAATGCAATTACACGCTTGCCTGGATTTTTTCCTTCAATGATGCCCAATACACCTGTAGTAGCAATCACCGTAAATGGAATACCTATTTTAGTTAACTGTGCTTGTACAAATTTACAAGTTTCAAATTCCTGATAACTCAATTCGGGATGTGCATGCAAATGTCTACGTGTTGCAACATTTTCTGCCTGCCCTTGAGCAGCTAAATTTTTAATTTTTTCTAGTAACATATGATTGGGACTAAATGGTAACTATTTAAAGTTACAAATTAATAGTTGCTTTTTACATTATCCGTAACAGCGCCGGTTACAATAGCTACTCCTGCACTACATCCAATACGCGTAGCACCTGCGTCGATCATTTGTTTGGCAGTTGCATAATCTCTTATGCCTCCCGAAGCTTTAATTTGAATGGAGTCAGGCAAATGCTTTCGGAATAATTGAACCGCTTCCACACTTGCTCCTTTGTCGGCATAGCCAGTAGAAGTTTTTAAAAAGTCAATGCCAGCAATGCCATATATGTCACAGCATTTTATAATTTCATCATCGGTTAATACACCCGACTCAATAATAATTTTAACTGCCTTGCCTTTAGAACGAATAATAGGCATGATATGATTAATTTCGTCGGCTATTGCAGCCCAGTCTCCATTTTTAATGGCAGAAATATTCGCAACTACATCTAATTCATCGGCACCATCCACCATCGCTAAAATAATTTCAGCAATCTTGGCTTCGGTAGCACTGTATCCAAATGGAAAACCAATCACAGTGGCCACTTTTACATCCGAACCTGCAACATGCGCTTTAGCCAATTTTACAAAATTAGGTGGCACACATACTGCAGCAAAATCATGCAATTTTGCTTCGGCACATAATTTTTCGATATCTGAAACCAAGCAAGTTGGTTTTAAAATTGTATGATCGATGTACTTATTAATAGGCATCATGTGTCAAAATAATTAAGGTCATTCAAAAAATTATACCGCGTCCTTTCCGTGACAAGCTTTGTATTTTTTACCGCTTCCACAAGGACAAGGATCGTTACGTCCAATTTTCGGACCAACCGTTATAGGTGCTTGTTTTTGTTCACTCGGATCATGGTATTGTTTTTCTCCAACACCTTCTTCGGTGCGCCCTGCACTTAATTTACTCAAGTCCGTTTTTTGGGGACGTCCTTCTTTTACATCTTGTTCAATAGGCAAATGTACATGGCATAAAAACTGAACTAACTTGTGGTTAATTTCAATGTCCATTTTACGGAACAATTCAAAGGCTTCCATTTTATAAATAACCAATGGATCTTTTTGTTCGTAAGTTGCCGTTTGCACAGATTGTTTTAAATCATCCATTGCACGTAAATGTTCTTTCCATGCATCGTCGATTAAACTTAATGAGATAGATTTCTCGGCCTGTGTTGCCAATGTTTGTCCACCTGTATTCACGTTCTTGTCTAAGTTCACCAATACATTGTAAGCTACTTTTCCGTCACCTACTGGAACAATCACATTTTCGATATGATTACCTTGCTCTAATCTTATTTTCTTAAATACAGGAATGCTTTCCTGCATGATATCTTTTTTCTTGTACTCGTAATGTGCAATTGCTTCTTGGTAAACTGCTTCTACTAAATCATTTTCTTTTCCAGCAGCAAATTCCTCGGCAGTTATTTTAGTATCAAACCCGGAGTGTACAATCAAGGCTAATTTAAAGTCCTCGTATGTGCCTGTTGTTTTATGAGATAATACTAAACCTTCAATGACTTGATAGAATGCATTGTCAATATCCAATGCCAATCTTTCTCCAAACAACGCATGGTTACGTTTTTTGTAAATCACGGTTCTTTGTTTGTTCATTACATCGTCATATTCCAACAAACGCTTTCTGATTCCAAAGTTATTTTCTTCCACTTTCTTTTGTGCACGCTCAATGGATTTAGTGATCATGCTATGTTGAATAACTTCACCTTCTTTATATCCAGCAAAGTCCATCACTTTTGCGATACGCTCACTACCAAACATGCGCATTAAATCATCTTCTAATGAAACAAAAAATTGAGAAGAACCCGGATCTCCCTGACGTCCCGCTCTACCTCTTAACTGTCTGTCTACACGACGTGAATCGTGACGCTCCGTTCCTAATATCGCTAAACCGCCTACCGCTTTTACTTCGGGGCTTAATTTAATATCCGTTCCACGACCCGCCATATTCGTTGCAATGGTTACTGCACCCGTCAAACCTGCTTCCGCAACTACTTGTGCTTCACGTGCATGTTGTTTGGCGTTCAATACATTGTGAGGAATGTTTTTTTGACGCAACATTCTGCTCAATAATTCACTCACTTCTACACTTGTTGTACCCACTAAAACTGGACGTCCTTTTTCTCTTAAATCTTCGATCGCATCAATCACTGCACCAAATTTTTCACGCTTTGTTTTAAATACCATATCCTGTTCATCAATACGAATAGCAGGAATATTCGTAGGTACTGTTACTACATCTAATTTATAAATACTCCAAAACTCTGCAGCTTCTGTTTCGGCAGTACCTGTCATACCACCCAACTTGTGGTACATTCTAAAAAAGTTCTGTAAAGTAATGGTAGCATAGGTTTGTGTAGCAGCTTCAATTTTTACATTTTCTTTTGCTTCAATTGCTTGGTGTAAGCCATCGGAATAACGACGACCTTCCATGATACGACCAGTTTGCTCGTCTACAATTTTAACCTGCCCATCGATCACTACATATTCTACATCATTGTCAAACAATGTATAGGCTTTTAACAATTGATTCACTGTATGAATGCGATCGGCCTTAATACTATAATCTGAAATGATTACTTCCTTTTGTTGTAATTTTTCTTCCGCACTTAATGCAGCATTGGTGTCAATTGCATTTAAACCAACACTAATATCTGGCAACAAGAAAAAGTTTGGATCTTCTCCTGCACCTGTAATTAAATGCAAGCCTTTATCTGTTAATTCTACTGAATTATTTTTCTCGTCAATATGGAAATATAAATCCACATCCACATTGTGCATCTCTCTTTGCTGATCGGCTAAATAATGATTTTCTGCCTTTTGCAATTTCACTCTTACACCAGGCTCACTTAAGAATTTAATTAATGCACTATTCTTTGGCAAGCCTCTAAACGCACTGTACAAGGCCTTTCCGCCGTCTCTTGGATCATCATTTCCTTCTGCTAATTTCTTTTTAGCCTCAATCAAAAATTGGCTCACTACTTTCTTTTGTGCCTCCACCAATTTTTCAATTCTTGGCTTTAATTCAAAAAATTGCTGCTCGCCTGTTTGATGTCCCACTGGACCCGAAATAATTAAAGGGGTACGAGCATCGTCAATTAATACACTATCCACCTCATCCACCATGGCATAGTGATGTTTACGTTGCACCATTTCCTCTGGCGTGTGGACCATATTGTCTCTCAAATAATCAAAACCAAATTCATTGTTGGTTCCGTAAGTAATGTCGGCGCGATAAGCGTTACGACGCTCTTCGGAATTTGGCTGGTGCTTGTCGATACAATCTACGGTAATACCTAACCACTCAAACAAAGTACCATTCCACTCACTATCTCTCTTTGCTAAATAATCATTCACTGTTACAATATGCACTCCTTCACCTGCCAACGCATTTAAGTAAGCAGGTAATGTAGAAACCAATGTTTTACCCTCACCAGTGCTCATTTCGGCAATCTTACCCTGATGCAAAACAATACCTCCAATTAACTGCACATCATAATGCACCATATTCCATGTAACCGGCGTGCCAGCTGCTTTCCAAGTAGTTTGGAATACCGATTGATCGCCTTTAATTTCCACATATTCTTTTTTAACCGACAAATCGCGGTCTAAGTCGGTAGCAGTTGAAATCAACTCTTCCTCGTTGGTAAAACGACGCGCTGCTTCCTTTACCACTGCAAAGGCTTCTGGTAAAATATCCCAAAGTGCTTTTTCAATTTCCTGGTCACGATCCTTTTTGATCTTGTCAATATTTTGATAAATCGCATCACGCCCCATTAAATCACTTACTGACAATGCCTCTGCTTTTTCTTGCTCCGAAGCAATGAGTGCATCCAATTCACTGGTCTGTGCTTTAATTTTTGCTTTTAATTCGGGAGTTTTTGCCCTTAATTGGTCGTTAGACAAGGATTGATAGCCTTCAAAATGGCCATTAATTACCCCTACTAAATGCTGAATTTTCTTGACGTCTTTCTCACTTTTCGAACCGCCAAATAGTTTACTTATAATTTGCAACATATGCCTTGTAAATAATTGTGTTAATATCCCTTTGTCAATATACGTGCCAAACTTTTCCGACAAGCTATTTAGGGGCCTCAAAGGTAAGGATTTGGGGGCAG
>CANGMV010000029.1 GCA_947454745.1 Bacteroidota bacterium
GGTCAATTGGTTTATAAGCACCAACAAGCAACGGGTAAACGACCTGGGGTATTGATTAAGCGTTAATTTAAATAGTATTAATTAAAAAAGAACGAATAAGCAGCATATGAATAATGCAATTGTACTTACGAATGGATTGTTGAACTCGGCAGATGCTAAAACAGCACATGGTTTAATTAGAGGAACGGAACGATTTAAAATTATAGGTGTTGTAGATTGCGATGCCACTGCTGGAAAAGATGCAGGTGAATTATTAGATGGCAAAAACAGAAACATACCAGTTTTTGACAATTTTGAATCAGCCATGGCACAATTGACTCAAGTAGATTATTTAGTGATTGGTGTTGCGACGGTTGGGGGCAGATTGCCGGGTAATATGTTGGAGGTAATTATTAAAGCAATCGAAGCCGGCGTTTCTATTGTAAATGGTTTGCATGAATACCTAAACGATAAGCCCGATGTAGTTGCATTGGCAAATTCAAAAGGCGTCACTTTAACTGATGTACGCAAACCTAAAAACAGAGAAGACCTGCATTTTTGGACTGGTGAAATATATAAAGTGACGGCACCCATTATCGCAGTCATTGGAATGGACTGTGCCATGGGAAAACGAACCACAGCAAGGATGTTAAGACAGGCTTGTAAAGCCAATGGCATTAAAGGACAAATGATTTATACAGGACAAACAGGCTGGTTACAAGGCGGTAAATACGGATTTGTGTTTGACTCCACTTTAAATGATTTTGTTTCAGGAGAATTAGAAAATGCAATTGTAAGTTGTTGGAAAGAAACTAGCGCTGATATTTTATTTTTAGAAGGACAGTCTTCCTTAAGAAATCCAAGCGGTCCTTGTGGTATTGAATTACTTATATCAGGTAATGCAAAGCATGTGGTGTTAATGTTTTCGCCTAAACGAAAATATTTTGACAACGACGAACATTGGGGACGCATCCCGTCGGTGGAATCAGAAATAGAAATCATTGAAAAATTAGGATCCAAAGTAATTGCATTGGGCGTTAATACCGAAGACTGTTCAACCGAAGAAGCCTTTGCATACCAAAAGGAGTATGAGCAAAAATTAAATATACCTGTATTGTTGCCCATTCAAGAAGGAGTTGACAAATTAATACCTACCTTAAAAGCATTAATCAAATAAATGACTATGATTTTTTTAAGTCATCAAAAATAATTTCATGAAAATTGTAGCAGTAAGATCTTATTTAAAAAAAATGGCTTTAACTAAGCCTTATACCATTGCCTATAATACTTTTTCGGACGTAAGTTTGGCTTTTTTTGAAGTAGAACTAGCCAATGGTATCGTTGGTATAGGATCGGGAAGCCCTGCTGAAGAAGTAGTTGGTGAAACTACTGAACAGACTGCCGCGAATTTGCAAACTGAATATGTACAGGCATTTGTAGGTAAAGATATTCGCCAATTTCAGCAAATTATTTTTGAAACCATTCAATATTTTCCGCATCTGCCTGGAACACAAGCCGCCATTGATATTGCCTTACATGATGCGTTTGGGAAATTCATAGGTATTTCAGTAGCTGATTTTTATGGCCGAAAAATAAAAGCCTTAGCAACTTCGGTAACCATTGGTATTAAAAATGTGGCAGGTACTTTGGAAGAAGCCGAAGGATATAAGGCATTGGGTTTTAAAATATTGAAAGTGAAAACCGGATTAGATGTAGACGAGGATATCGAAAGAGTGGTTAAGCTTAAAGAAAAATTCGGCAATCATTTCAAAATTAGGGTAGATGCCAACCAAGGGTATACGATTCATGAATTGAAAAAATTTATGGATGCAACAAAGCATCAGGGTTTAGAATTAATTGAACAACCCATGCCAGTAGGAACCGAAACAGCTTTATTGAGTTTAGATTGGTCTGATAGAAAAATATTGGCTGCCGATGAGTCCCTTAAAGATCCACAAGCGGCCTTGCAATTAGCAGCTAACGAAAAGCCATTTGGCATTTACAATATCAAATTAATGAAATGTGGTGGTTTAGTAGGTGCATTAGGTATTGCGAATATTGCCAATAATGCGAATGTAGATTTGTTTTGGGGTTGCAACGATGAAAGTATTATTAGTATCACTGCAGCATTACACGTTGCTTATGCATGTCCTAATACAAAATACATTGACTTAGACGGCAGCTTGGATTTAGCAGAAGACTTAGTGAAAGGAGGTTTTGAAATCGTAAATGGCGAAATGCAAATTAATACACAGCCTGGATTTGGCTTTTCGGTTTTATAAATGTCAACTCATAATTATTAAACGCGCCGATGGAAACACTAAAGCCCAAGATAGGATTAAGAGCAGCTACTTTTTTAGTAGTGAGCGTGATTATTGGGTCGGGTGTTTTTAAAAAAATTGCGCCCATGGCGCAGGAACTTGGAAGTCCATTTCTTGTAGTACTCTGTTGGATTGTAGCAGGATTAATAAGTTTAGCAGGCGCTTTATCTACTGCCGAAATGGTAAGCATGTTCCCCAACTCGGGAGGCGAGTATTATTATTTTCAAAAAGTATATGGCAGATTTTTTTCCTTCTTATATGGATGGGCTAGTTTCACGGTAATTAAGACTGCAGCTATATCGGCACTTGCTTATATATTCGCACAGTCGTTGAATAGTTTATTTCCTTTACCTGTAATAGGTTCTGATGCTAGTTTTTTAGGCATTGCCTTGTTTCAAAATCTATCCATTAAGATATTGGCTTCATTTTTAATTATACTCCTCACTTTGCTAAACTACAGGGGCGTACAGTTTGCTGAAAAATTAAGTAGTTTTCTCACCTATTTAATGCTAGCGGGTATTGTTGTATTTATTATAGTAGGCTTCTTTTCCAGTAAAGGCAGTATACATAATTTAACTTCCACAAGTTCGGTAGCAAATACCATTGTACCACAGGGCTGGAGTTTAATGAAGGCTTTATTTATTGCAAGCTTGGGTGCATTTTGGGGATATGAAGGCTGGAATAATATAGCTTATATTGGAGAGGAGATAAAAAATCCTAAAAGAAATTTGCCATTAGCATTAGGGGTTGGAACCATTATTGTAATCCTAACTTATGTGTTGTTAAATATTGTTTTCGTTTATATTTTACCCATCGATTATTTTATTGGTTTAAACGCTACTCCAAATAAAATTGCCGCAGTAGAAGTGGCAGGTCAAATTAGTGGTAAGTTAGGAATGATACTGGTAGCGAGTTTAATAGTAGTTACTACTTTGAATTCTACTAACAGCACTATTTTAATGTCGGCACGCATTATGTATGCGATGGCTAGGGATAAAATGTTTTTTTATAAAGCAGCGTCGGTACATCCAAAGTATAATACGCCCGATATAGCTTTATTCATACAGGCATTTTGGGCCATCATGTTGGTGTTCTCAGGCACATTTGATCAATTAACAGATATGCTCGTTTTTGCTTCATTTTTATTTTATGGAAGCACCGCATTAGGTGTAATTTTAATGCGCATTAAACATCCCGAAATAGAAAGAAAGTATAAAGTAATAGGTTATCCTTTTGTACCAGCTATTTTTTGTTTGTTTTGTGTGAGTCTATTCATAAGCACTATTATCAATCAGCCTTACGAAGCTATATGGGGCATAAGTTTAATTGCAACGGGCTTGCCAGTTTATTATTGGCTGAACAAAAAAGTGCAGTAATAAAAAAGGAATTATTTATTATTTCGAATTATTTTATTTCAATCAGCTTTCCTTGTTCGGGATAAACAATCTTTAAGCCTAATTGATTTGCTTCCTTAACCTGTTGTTGAATATTTTGCTCGCAATTAGCGCAAGGTTTGATATGGGTAATAAACAGCGTTGTATTTTTTAAACTACCCGCAGCTAAATTGTTAAGTTTATTTAATTCTTGCATTAATAATTTTGGAGTAAGATGACCAAACAATGCTTTATCGGGCATACTATTGTCAAATGAAACCTCAATCATAATACCCTTTAGCTTTCCGGTTTTCACCAAGGGTGCAATTGCTGTCCATAGTGTGGCAAGCTTGTTTGATTTCTCAACTGTATCTGCTCCAGTATCCCCTAAATATAATAAGTAGTCGTTGTTATTTCGAACCAAAAAAGCGCTACTCTCATAAGGGTTAACATGACTAAGGGAGAACGGAGTTACTTTTAAATCGGTATTGGGGATAGCAATTTCGGTTTGAACCAATAAGGGTTGGTAAGTATATTTATTTAAAATAGGTTGCTCCCCCTCATTTGCAAAGTTGGCCCAGCTTTTCCAAGTAAAGTAGTTGTTTTTTAAAACCTCAATCACCGAAGGGAATGCATAAATAGGCTTTGCAATATCATTAGGCGCATTTAATACCAGGCCGGCTAAATGGTCCAGGTGGCCATGAGAAATAAAATAGGCTTTAATGTATTTTTTTTGAAGCGCTTCCGAATTATGTTCGTTTACAAATAATTTATTTTGTGCTGCTTTTTGAAGTCCTGCATTAATTGTGCCAGCGTCTAAACAAATATATGCATCACTCCCTTTTGCTGCGACCATATAGGCCGATAAATTGGATTCGTCCAATCCACCTTTTACTCCCAAAGGGATGATATTAAATCCAGTATTCGTGTTTTGTGCACTAGCAGTAAAACTTACTGCGCAAAATAAGGAGAATATAAAATGTTTCGCTTTCATTTGAATTATTATGAAACCAAAATTAATCGTTTTACCTTTACCATAACATGATCAAATCAATAAATACATTATTCCTTGGGTGCTTGATATTCTTTTTTCAAAGTACAAATGCGCAAGTGGGACCATCCCCTGTATTTGTAGGCCATCCCGACCGTATTAAAACCTTGGACAGTTTAATTCAAAACGCAGCAACATTGGCATTGAATAAGAATGACTATCTAAAAGCCTATACCATTGCCTTGCAAGCAGGGCCTCAGTCCGATTCTTTATTAACTCAATTAGCAGTTCGTTATTTCTCACATTTGGCTTATGGCACGCACAGTATTGGCTTACAATACGAGGGAGTGCGTTTTAAAATGAATGCGTTTAATGTACCGGCATTGGTAAATGAATATGCAGTAAATAAATCATTAAACAAGTTGGCGCAATATTTTACAAGTAGCTCCAAGGAAGTGACTGCCATATTGAATACTTTAAAATTATATCGAGATTCAGTAAAACAGGCAAATGTAAAAATCGAATTATTAACAAAAGCGGCGAATGACTATAGATGGCTGAATGCGATTAAAAAAGAGAACAGAATTATACTTGTAAATATTCCTTCGGCACAATTAAGGGCTTATGATCATGGGAAGCAAGTGCTCAGTATGAAAGTGATTGTAGGGAAATATGAAACACAAACCAATACGCTTTCTTCGCCTATTGATAAAATAACTATTAATCCTTATTGGGTAGTGCCAAAGAGTATTGCAACAAAAGAAATGTTGCCTAAGATAAGAAAGGACATTGGTTATTTTGAAGAAAATCATTTACAATTATTAAATGCTAATTATAGGGTTATTAAACCAAGTACGATTAATTGGGAAATATACTCGGAGGAAAACTTTCCTTTTACCATTCGACAAGGAACTGGTTGCGATAATTCTTTGGGATTGTTAAAGATAGAATTTGACAGTCCTTTTGGCATTTATTTACATGACACACCGGAGAAAGCATTGTTCGGGAATGCCAATCGATTTTACAGTCATGGATGTATGCGCATGGAAAAACCCATTGATATGGGCAAATGGTTATTGCAAAATAATCCTAAAGCTTTGGACACCATCGACTTTAATAAATGCTATAAGGATCCAGCACCAAAGTCAATAGCAGTAACACTTTCAACACAAGTTATAGTATGGTATAGTTTGGTAGATTTTGACAACAACGGCAACTTGAAATTTTATAAAAATATTTACGACAAATAATTTAGTTTCATTTAACAATACTATATATGGCGAATCAACTCTATACCTGCTTATGGTTTAATGGTCAGACGGCCGAAGCTGCTGAATTTTATTGTTCCTTATTTGAACAATCTAAAATTGTTGCAAAAAATCCAATCATATCAAAATTTGAATTGGCAGGAACAACTATTAAATTATTAAATGGAGGTGCTTTGTTTTCTATTAATCCTTCTATCTCCTTATTTGTAAGATGTGAAACAAAAGCGGAAGTAGAAAAATTATGGAATGCCTTTATGGACGGCGGCAAAGCCATGATGAATTTAGATACCTATCCTTGGAGTGAATATTATGGCTGGGTAGTAGATAAATATGGTATGACCTGGCAATTATATTTGTCACCTATTCAAGCGGGGGAACAAAAGGTAATTCCAAGCATGTTATTTACTAATGAAGTATATGGACGAGCCGAAGAAGCCATTCGTTTTTATAGTAGTGTGTTTAAAGAAAGTAAAATATTTTTCACTGATGTATATAAAGACGGAGAACCACAACCAGTTGGTAAATTAAAATTCGGAAGCTTTGAATTAAACCATGCTCAGTTTGCTGCAATGGATGGTCCAGGTAATCACGCATTTCAATTTAACGAAGGGGTTTCTATAGTAGTTGAATGTGAAGACCAAGCGGAGATTGATTATTACTGGGAACAGTTAAGCAATGGTGGTCATGAAGGACAATGCGGTTGGTTAAAGGATAAGTTTGGTGTTTCATGGCAAATTGTACCCATTGTTTTGAACCAGTTAATGGGAAATCCAGTCACTGCCGAAAAGGCAAGAAATGCCTTTATGAGGATGAAAAAATTTATCATCCAAGATTTATACTAATATCTTACTGACTGACTTTCAGTTCATTTTTTGTCGCAAAGTGAATAGGTTGCTTATTTAACATTTTAAGCAAATGCATTGGCTTACCTTTGCAAGTCCTACACTATGAAGCAACTGATAGTTATATCATTTTTTATGATTGTGTTTTCGACACAGTCATATAGCAATAAATTCTTGGCGCCTACTAATGGCATTGAGGAAAAAGTGATGCACTTAACCGATAAGCTTAGTATTAATAATGAAGCAATAAGATTAGCTGTTAAAGGGTATGAGCGACTAAAGAATTTGGGGCGCATCGAAAATCTGCGTTATTTAACCATTGCCGATTTTAGCAAACCAAGCAGTGAGGAGCGATTATATGTAATTGATATGTTGTTGG
Source organism: Bacteroidota bacterium (assembly GCA_947454745.1). Classification (GTDB taxonomy): domain Bacteria; phylum Bacteroidota; class Bacteroidia; order Chitinophagales; family Chitinophagaceae; genus Sediminibacterium. The sequence goes on from CANGMV010000029.1 coordinate 7,154, forward strand.
AGAAAATCGTGATACAAACATTAGTAGCTCATGGCCGCAACTCTGGAACATTATTTGCAAATACTTTTTCCAATAAAAACGAATCTCATCAAAGTAGTTTGGGTTTTTATGTAACAGGCAATCCCTACAAAGGAAAGCACGGAAATTCTTTGGAATTAAACGGAGTTGAAGAAGGCATTAATGACCATGCAAAAAATAGAGCCATTGTAATACATGGAGCAGATTATGTAAGTCAAAATTTTATAAAGCAGCAAGGCTATATTGGAAGAAGCCTAGGATGCCCTGCAGTGCCTAATAATAAAGTAATGGATATTATTGAAGCCATACAGGGCGCCTCGTGTTTGTTTATTTATGCTCCAAGCAAAGACTATTTTAAAAAGTCTACACTAAGTAATTAATTCCTATTTTAGATATAGCAGCTTGTTCCCTTTACGTATTTTGGAACAGGATATTTGTTCCATTGCCTTATAAGGGAACATATTACAGCGAAGGGATTGTGTATTCGGAGATTTTAACGTATAGATTTGCGCTATAATTTAAAAATCAAAACAATATGAAAAAACAATTATTTATTGCGCTGGTGGCATTTTTTGCTTTATCAACAACCAACACATTTGCACAAAAGGCGGACTTAGCTAGCAAGAACATTAAGTTTTACGGTCATGTTTGGGACGTTGTAATTAATGAGGGTCGTGTAAATATTTTAGATACAGCGTATGCTGAAAATGCTGTTTTACACACAGTGCCTGAAACAAAGGGCAAGGCAAACTGTAAAGCTTATTATGCTAACTATGTAACTGGTTTTTCCAACAGAAAATTTATTGTTAAAGAGACTTTTGCACAAGGCAATAAGTTGGTAAAATACTGGCAGTTTAAAGGCAAACACACAGGCGCATTTTTTGGAATTCCAGCAACCAATAAGGACGTAGATGTAATAGGATGTACCATTGCCACTATTGTAAATGGAAAAATTACCGAGGAGCAAGACTTTTTTGACAACCTAGAATTCCTACAACAGTTGGGTTTAATGGCTCGTTAATTCTTACCAGCAATTGATTTAATAAAAGCGGAAGGGGTTACTCCCTTTCGCTCTTTAAATGCATCAATAAATTTAGATCTGGATGCAAAACCGGCATTGGCCGCAATGGCTTCGATGGTTAAATTTTTAGACGCTCCCGCCTCGATCAATCTACATACATGATCAATTCTTAAATGCCTTCTCCATTCACTGAAGGTAATTTGCAACTCTTTATTAAAATAATTGGACAATACTCTTTCTGGGATTTTCAAATCAAAAGACATTTGAGAAAGGGAAAATTCTTTTTGAATATAGGGGATGCCTTCCAAATATAGCTCAATACTTTTTTCAAAATCTTCAATTGTTGCTGTTTCCTTTATTTTTTTAGGAAGGCTAGATCTAATCTCATCAATGATATTGTCTTTTCCTTGCTCAACAGTGTAAGACACATTACCATAAAGAATCTTAGGGAATAAGAATAAAAATATATTCTGTAAAAAGAATCCACCACCACAGATTAGGAAATAATACTTCTCTGTAAAAAATTGTGCAGCAGGTATGCCAAAAACACTATAATGAAATCCATAC
>CANGMV010000030.1 GCA_947454745.1 Bacteroidota bacterium
GAAGTGGAGGTATTAAACACTGCCCTGTATCCCAATGCACCAGCAGGTTCTACCACAAATGGTGTAGCACTAAGTGAAGACGAAAAAACTTTATACATTGCCAATGCCGACAATAATTATTTAGCAGTTTACGACGTTAGTAAAAAACTAGAGAGTCGCTCTAAAGGATTTATACCCGTGGGTTGGTATCCAACTTCTGTGAAAAGTATTCGTGGAAAAATTTATGTTACCAACGGCAAAGGATTCAGTTCTTTCGCAAACCCCTTTGGACCTGATCCTTATAAAAGAGGAGCGCAAATGGCTTACCAACAAGGTTTAATTAAATCGGTTGAGGAGGAACAATATATTGGAAGTTTAATGAAAGGGACTTTAAGTATTATTAATGTGCCTTCCGAAAAGCAAATGGGTTTATATTCGGCAGCTGTTTACGAAAACACCCCTTATACAAAAGAGGGTGAACAAAAATCTTATGCCGAAGTAGGATCCGTGATTCCACAAAAAATTGGACAACCATCGCCTATTAAGCATGTATTTTATATTGTAAAAGAAAACAGAACCTACGATCAGGTTTTAGGTGATATGAAGGAAGGAAACGGAGATTCAAGCCTGGCATTGTTTGGAAAAAAATTTACACCCAACCAACACGCGTTGGCTAAAGAATTTGTATTACTAGATAACTTTTATGTGAATGGTGAAGTAAGCGCCGATGGTCATAATTGGACCCTAGGTGGATATGCGAACGATTATTTAGAAAAAAACTGGGTAACAAGTTATGGAGGAAGAGGTGGCAATTATGATGCAGAGGGTACACGCGAAATTGCAAACAATAAAAATGGATTTATTTGGGACTTTGCTAAAAGAGCTGGTGTAAGTTATAGGACTTATGGTGAATTTGCCGATGATTACAAGCCTAATTTGCCTGTATTAAAAAACCATTTCTGCACGTACTATACAAGTTGGGATCAACGTGTAAGAGATACCACTAGAGTTGGCCAATGGAAAAGAGACTTTGATTCCTTATTGGCAATCAATGCTGTGCCTCAACTAAATACCTTGCGTCTTATTAATGACCATACCGAGGGAATGCGATTGGGAAGACCTTCTCCCTATGCACATGTAGCTGATAATGATTTAGCAGTTGGAATGTTTGTTGAATATTTAAGCAAGAGTCCTATATGGAAAGAGTCTGTAGTGATCATATTAGAGGACGATGCACAAAATGGACCAGACCATGTGGATGCGCATCGAAGCCCTGTATATTTGGCTGGTGGTTTTGTTAAAAAAGGATTTGTTGACCACAGTCTTTATTCAACATCATCTGTATTAAAAACTATCGAACTTATTTTAGGTATGCAACCCATGAGTCAGTATGATGCAGCGGCCAACACGCTTTGGAAATGTTTCGATAAAACACCAAGCCATCCTGGTTTTGTGGCGAAGCCGAATCAATGGGACTTAAATGAAAAGAATACAGCACAAACTGCAATGCAAAGAAAAAGTGAGACTTTTAATTTTAAAAAAGAGGACAGCATCAACGATCATGACTTTAATGAGGTGCTTTGGAAGGGATTAAAAGGGGACCAAGCAATTGTACCTGCTCCTAAACGTGCTGCATTTTTAAAATTGAATATTAGTAAGGATTTGGACGATTAGACAATTGTTAAAATTATATCTGAATAGGTAAAAGAGCTTGGCTTTTTTACCTATTTTTTTATAAATGAGCTAACTTTGAATCTATGAAATATTTTTTCAAAAGTTCATTGGCAATTGCTTTGTTTTCATTTACGATAGCTTGCAAAAGCAAACAAGAAAGCATTCATCCAACTATCGAACCCATCACCTCTTCGGTATACGCTTCTGGAACCATTAAAAGCACTAACCAGCACGAAGTGTTTTCAAAAGTGAATGGCATTATCCAAAAAGTATTAGTAAAAGAGGGGGCAGTTGTAAAAAAGGGGCAAGCCCTAATTCAATTAACCAATACTGCACAAGTTTTAAATTTTGAAAATGCAAAATTACTTGCCAACTATTCCTCGGAACCTTCAAATAAAGAAAAAATAATACAAGCAACCACTGAACTAGATGTAGCTAAATTAAAACTAGACAATGAAGCTTCTTTACTTGATCGTCAAAAGAAATTATGGGCAAATGAGATTGGAACCAAAAACGAATTAGACCAAAGAGAACTTTCCTATAAAAATGTATTAAGCACCTACAATGCAAATTTGTTGAAATTGAACGATTTAAAAAAACAAATCGATTTTCAATCTAAGCAAACCGAAAAGACTGCAGCTATTTCATCGACAACTTTACATGACTACATTATTACGAGCGATATGGCGGGAAGGGTTTATGGTTTAAATAAACTAGAAGGTGAAATGGTTACTACACAACAACCGGTTGCAGTTGTGGGTAATGCGAATCAATTTTATATTGAATTGCAGGTGGACGAATATGATATCGCAAAAATAAAGCAGGGTCAAAAAACCTTAATAAGTTTGGATAGCTATAAGGGGCAAGTATTTGAAGCTATTGTTCAAAAAATATACCCTTTAATGGACCAAAGGTCAAAATCATTTAAGGTAGACGCCTACTTTATCAAACAGCCTGCAAACTTGTTCTCTAACCTTAGTGCAGAGGCCAATATTATTATCGAATCAAAGCAAAACGCAATCACAATCCCAAGGAGTTATTTAATTGACAATGAATACGTGTATTTGGCAAATAAAGAAAAAAGGAAAGTGAAGTGTGGTTTAATGGATTACGAAAAAGTAGAAATAATAAGCGGAATTAGTAGCAAAGACGAGCTTGTTAAAACAGCACAATGAAAAAAAAGTTACTAATTAATATTGCCAATGGGTTGCTGATGGCAAGATGGAAGCAAACCCTAGTCGCAGCAGTAGGTGTGACATTTAGTATTACTATGTTTATTGCTTTATTAAGTTTTATGTCTGGCATGAATGATTTACTAGACGGTCTCATTATTAATAGAGTACCGCATATTAGAATCTATAACGACATTAAACCTAATGCACACCAACCTATTACCTTAGATCGTAATTACAAAACAGCACATCATTTTATTAGCTCCATAAAATCGGACGAGAGTAGACAGTCCATTTACAATAGTGCTGCAATTATGCAAGCAATAAAAAATGACAAGCGTGTTTTAGGTTTTTCTCAAAAATTAACGGCACAGGTATTTTTTAATGATGGCAATATTGATATTACAGGTAGTATGAGTGGTGTAAACCCAGTCGAAGAGGGTAGTTTATTTCATTTTGACGATTATATTACCTCGGGCAAATCACAGGATTTAACCAAAATAAACAATAGTGTCATTTTAGGTAAAGGACTTGCCGAAAAATTACTAACCAATATTGGCGATGTGATTCAAATTACAACCAGCAAGGGGGAAAGATTTCAATTAAAAGTTGTTGGCATTTATCAATCTGGGCTCAGAGATATTGATAATGTACAAAGTTTTGCTTCGGTAAGTACCGTGCAAAAAATACTGTCTAAACCAAGTAATTATATTACCGACATTCAAGTAAAGTTAAAAGATATTACGCAAGCACCTGCCATGGCAAAGGAATACGAACAACTCTTTCAAACAGATGCCGAGGATATCCAAACTGCCAATTCACAATTTGAAACGGGGAGTTCCATAAGAACCCTTATTTCCTATTCGGTTGGTATTACCTTGTTAATCGTTGCCGGCTTTGGCATTTACAATATTCTAAATATGATGATTTTTGAAAAAATGGATTCTATTGCCATTTTAAAAGCAACAGGCTTTTCGGGAAGAGACGTTCAAAATATATTTATGTATATCGCTATTAGTATTGGTGTTTTTGGGGGGCTCTGCGGATTGCTCCTCGGCTTTGGACTTTCATCGATCATCGATCAGATTCCTTTTAATACGGCAGCCTTACCAACAATCAAAACTTTTCCGATTAACTATAATCCAAAATTTTATTTAATAGGAATGGTATTCTCTTTTTTCACGACCTATTTCGCAGGTTGGTTCCCAGCGCGCAAAGCAAGTAAAATAGATCCAGTCATCATTATTAGAGGCAAGTAACATGAGCAATACAATACTAGAAGCAAAAAATATCAACAAATACTTTAACGATCCCATTCGAATTCAGGTACTTTCTGATATTAATTTTAGTGTTAACAAAGGCGAGTTTGTATCATTAACCGGGAAGTCGGGCTGTGGAAAATCAACACTGTTATATGTTTTGTCAACCATGGATACCGATTATGAAGGGCAATTACTTATTGACCAGGAAGAAATGCCAAAAAGAAATGAGCCGTTTTTAGCGAAAATTAGAAATGAAAAAATTGGATTCGTGTTTCAGTTTCATTATTTATTAAACGAATTCAATGTTTTAAAAAATGTGATGTTGCCCGGATTAAAGCAAAATAAATACAGCGAGGAAGAAGTAGAATTTAGGGCAATAGAAAAATTGAAAATTTTAGGTATTGAACATTTAGCCTTAAAACAAGCCAATCATGTTTCGGGAGGTGAAAAACAAAGAGTAGCCATTGCGCGCGCTTTAATCAACGACCCACATATTATAATGGGCGATGAGCCAACCGGAAATTTAGATAAAAAAAATAGCGATCTCGTATTTGATATTTTTAAGCGCCTTGCTGACGAGTTTAACCAAACCTTACTAATTGTTACACACGATCCAAGTTTTGCCGCAAGAACACATAGAATTATTCAAATGGAAGACGGAAAAATTATACATTCGTAAATGCATAATATTCAACTTAACAATGGAATTGAAATGCCTTTATTAGGCCTAGGTGTTTATGATATGTACCAGCAACAAGCAGAGCAAGCTGTTGAGACTGCTTTAGAAATTGGTTACCGTTTGATAGACACGGCGAGTATGTATGAAAACGAACAAGAAATTGGCAATGCAATTAAACATACTGGAGTTAAAAGGGCATCTATCTTTTTAACTACAAAGCTGAACAATACCGATCATGGTTATGATGCTGCATTAAAAGCTTTTGATACAAGTTTAAAAAAACTAGGACAGGATTATGTTGATTTATATTTAATTCATTGGCCCATAAAAGAAGGTCGACAAGCTTCTTGGAAAGCAATTGAAAAAATTTATGAACAAGGAAGAGCCAAGGCCATTGGAGTAGCTAATTATACAATCCCCTTATTGGAGGAACTAGCAGGATACAGCAATATAGTACCCGCTTTAAACCAGGTAGAATTCACACCTTGGTTATTTCAAGGTGATTTACTAAATCATTGTAAAATACAAGGAACTCAATTACAATCCTATTCTCCAATTACCCGTGGTATAAAATTTAGTGACGAACGCCTTATTCAGCTTTGTGAAAAATATCAAAAAACTCCGGCTCAGATTATTTTAAACTGGAATTTCCAACTAGGCGTATCTACAATTCCCAAATCTTCCTCTAAAGAAAGATTACAAGAAAATTTTGATGCTTGTAATTTTACATTAAGTGCGGAAGATGTTCAATTTATGAATACATTTAATGAAGGATTTCGCATATGCGATGATCCTGCTATCTTTTTATAAAATCAAAACCATTATGAAAAAATTATTTCTATTGCTCGTTCTAAGTACTGGACTATTAACCACAAATGCTCAAAATCGCGTTGGTGAATTAAAACATATTGTATTATTTACTTTCAAGGCAAGCTCAACGCCAAAAGAGGTTGACAATGTAGCTAAAACCTTTGCCGCCTTATACGGAAAAGTGCCTCAAGTAAAAAAAATGGAATGGGGTATTAATATGAGTCCCGAGCATTTAGACCAAGGATTTACACATTGCTTTACACTCACTTTTAATTCAGAAAAGGACTTAGCCGACTATCAGCAAAATGAGCACCATAAAGCATTCCAAGCGGTTTTAAAACCACATATGGAAAAAGTTTTTGTGGTGGACTACTTTGTGGAGCCTAATAAGTAAACACAATTTTTTCAATAAAAAAGGCCGCTGATTTTCAGCGGCCTTTTTTATTCATATTCATTCAATACTATAATTTCGACAAGGCATTTTCTAAATCTTGAATTAGATCATCCACATTTTCAATACCTACCGAATAACGAATTAAGCTTTCTGGAATACCTAATTGTTTGCGCTGTGCTTCGGTCAGTTCTACATGACTAGTGGTTCTTGGAGGACCTGCTAAGGTACTCACCGAACCAAGACTTGCTGCAAGATGCACTAGTTGTAAGGAGGTTAATAGTTTGGCAACTTGCTCGTACCCTCCTACCAAAGCAAAACTCATAATACCTCCAAATCCACTCATTTGCTCCTTGGCAATTTCATGTCCGGGATGTGTTGGCAAGCCGGGATAAAATACATCCTGTACTTTAGGATGCGCTTTTAAATAATGTGCGATTTTTAATGCAGAGGCGTTTTGTCTTTCAATTCTCAACTCTAAGGTTTTCATTCCTCTTGCAATCATATATGCAGGGTCGGCCTGCAAACTTGCGCCATTAATTTCTCTGTAGTTATATACTTTTTGTACCAATTCCCTTTTACCTGCTAGCACACCGCCCATTGCATCGGAATGTCCACATAAAAATTTGGTAGCACTATGCAAAACTAAGTCAGCGCCTAGCGACAATGGATTTTGATTAATGGGTGTAGCAAAAGTATTATCTACCACTACTATAGCGCCTACTTTTTTGGCAGCCGCTGCTAAACGTTTAATGTCCACCACTTTTAAAGTAGGATTCGTCGGCGTTTCCAAATACACCATATCACAACCTTTTGCTATTTCGGCTTCAAACTGATCGAAGTCGGTAGTTTCGCAAAGCGTTACATTCACGCTGTTTAAAGGTAAAAAATCCAAAAATATTTTACTGGTTCCACCGTAATTGTCTTTTTGAGAAACTACTCTTTTCCCTGCTGTTAAAAAAGTATACAAAGTATTGCTAATGGCAGCCATGCCAGTTGCAAATGAAGTAGCAGCCTCCGCGCCTTCTAACAATCTTATTTTTTCTTCCAAAGCTGCAACAGTAGGATTGGTATTGCGACTATAAATATAACCTTCTGCCTTACCTAGTGAAACCTGGTGCCATTTTTCCACATCATTATAGGCAAAGGCAACACTATTTACAATAGGTGTTGTAACGGCTCCAGTCACATTTAAATCACCTTCACCACCCCAAACAGCAGTCGTACTTTTTTTAAGTTTAGAAAAATCCATAGTGTGTTAATTGAATAAAAATTAAGAATGACTCATTATTTAAAAATACAAATTTCTTGCCAGCTATCCCTTATTTTGAATATATATAATGAGTATTTAGTAAATTTATAGTACAACCTAATTATATGAAATACTTTATTGCAATTCTCTTTCTATGCACAAGTCAATTATTGTTTGCACAAAATGCAGATTATATTATACGAAACGGTAAAATAATGGATGGCACCGGAAACAACTGGCAATTAAAAGATATTGCCATCCTTAACAACAAAATTATTGCTATTGGTAATTTACAAAACTGGAAATCAGCAAGGATAATAGATGCAAAAGGATTGGTTGTAGCGCCAGGTTTTATTGATGTACACGCACATATTGAGGGTGGTGAAACAAGGAATCCACTGGCGACTAATTTTATATACGATGGCGTTACCACAGTGATCACGGGCAATTGTGGTGGATCGGCCGACGATATGCAAACCTATTTTAATTATATCGATTCATTAGGCGTTTCCATAAATGTAGCGGCATTAATGGGACATAATAATATTCGAAAGCAGGTAATGGGTACAGCTAATCGATATGCAACTGAACAAGAATTACAAAAAATGGAAGCAATTGCCGATAAGGCTATGAAAGACGGAGCAGTGGGCATGTCAACTGGTTTAATTTATATTCCAGGTACATATGCGCCTACGGAGGAAGTGGTAAGGCTAGCAAAAGTGATTTCAAAAAACGGTGGCGTGTATGCATCTCATATTCGCAACGAAGAAGATAAAGTAGCAGAAGCTGTTAATGAAGCCATTGCGATTGGAAGGGAAGCAAAACTACCAGTAGAAATTTCACACTTTAAAGTGAATGGACAAAACAATTGGGGAAGAAGTGAGGAGACATTAAACCTTGTAAAAAATGCAAGGCTTGAGGGAATAGATGTAACTATTGATCAATATCCTTATACAGCAAGTAGTACCAATTTGGGTGTTCTTTTACCAGATTGGGTTTTAGCCGATGGTCAGGATTCTATTTTAGCAAGATTAAAAAATACAGACATTCGCGCTAAAGTAAAAGCACATAGTTTGGATTTAATTAAAAGAAGAGGGTTGAAACATTTTGACTACGCTTATGTTGCTAATTTTAAAGCTGACACAAGTTATAATGGTAAAAATATTAGAGAGATAAATATATTGAGAGGCAATAAAGATAAAGCAATAGACGAAGCCGAAACAATTGTACAAATGATGGAATTAGGGGGCGCACAAATGGTGTATCATGGCATGCAGGACAAGGATGTAAAAAATATCATGGCGTATCCATTTAACATGGCCGCAAGTGATGCAGGCATAGCGGTGGTTGGTCAAAGCAGACCTCACCCTCGTGCTTATGGCACGAACGCTAGGGTACTTGGTAAGTATGTAAGAGAAGAGAAAGTGATGTCATTAGAAGATGCCATTCGTAGAATGACTTCGCTTCCTGCCGATAAGTTTAATTTAAAACAAAGAGGCTTATTGAAAGAGGGATATATCGCAGATATTGTTGTATTTGA
>CANGMV010000031.1 GCA_947454745.1 Bacteroidota bacterium
ATTGCAGATTCAAAAATAGCATCCTTCTGTTTTTTACCGGTTGCGGAATAATGCATTCCCGCTTTGTCAACGAATTTTACAGTTTCTAATTTGATGATTGCATTGGGACCATTTGTAATTGGGTCGCTCTTCGCATCGGTGGATGGTGTGGTACCATATACTTTCCAACCCTCTTTTACTTGCACGTGATATTGCAAACTATACATGCTATCATTAATCGGCTTTGCTATAGCGGTTGCTTTCACCAAACTATCCGTTTGGGCCATAGCAGTACTTTGCACAGTTAGCAACAAAACAACTGCACCTAGAAAAGAAAAAATCTTATTCAAAATTTATGATTTTAATTATCGTATAAGGAACAACTGTATTACTGTTCCAAATGAATTCAATTACTGAATAGCTGCTTCGAATGGCACTTTCGTTGGAGGCAAGCAACGCTCGTCATTACATACCATATACTCCACTTCACCAGCTACACTGGTTTTACTTGCTGCTCTTAAATGAATAGTTTGCACAAATTGTACTTTGTTACTGAAATAGGCAATTTCGGAGCCAAAGTTTTTGTCAAAATGCTTTTCCAATTTACCTACTTCTTTAGCCTGTCCTTTTACTTGCACCAACGCATTCTTCTTAAATACAATGCTTGTTGGCACTGGGCCTTTTTTTACAAACTGAGAATAAATATGCCATGGTGCTTCTACATTCGCTGTGAAAACAATATCATATTGTTTTTCTGAAACTTTAACTGCTTCGAATGTCCATTTTACTGGATTCAATCTTTGTGCATTTACATTCAATGCAACAAATATTGTTAAACAGATTACAATAACTTTTTTCATAGTCAAATATTTTATCGAATGAATCAATCCTTATTCAATCTTTTCAAGCCCTTGCTGAGCTTCTTATTTAGTTAAACCTAAAATTTCAAAAACTTGCTTACCATCAATATTGCTCAATGCACTATTGGTTGCACGCTCAGGATGTGGCATCATACCAAACACATTACGCTTATCGTTACAAATACCTGCAATATCATTTGTTGAACCATTTGGATTGGCTGCCCCCCCTACTTTACCTTGTTCATCGCAATAACGGAATAAGATTTGATTGTTGCTTTCTAAATGTGCCAAGGTTGCGTCGTCGGCAAAATACCTTCCTTCACCATGCGCAATGGGTATTTGCAAGGCTTCGCTTTTATCTGTTTTGATATATACATTCTTGCAAATAAATTGTTGGTTCTCGTTTTGCAACAATGCACCTGGCAATAAACCACTCTCACATAAAATTTGGAATCCATTACAAACACCTAATACCTTACCGCCTTTGTTTGCGAAATCGATAACCGATTGCATCATCGGGCTGAATTTTGCAATTGCTCCGCAACGTAAATAATCGCCATAAGAAAAACCACCCGGCAATACCACACAATCCTCGGTAGTAAAATGGGATAAATCACTGTCCTTATGCCATAACATTTCGACTGGAGCACCAAGATCTTTTTCTAAAGCATCTTGCATATCTCTATCACAATTAGATCCTGGGAATACGACTACACCAAATTTCATCTTTATTATTTTACGTATTAGGGTATTAAATGGAAGCCCAAAGTTACCAAAAACCCCTAAAAGGAAACTGTTAAATTCTTCACTTAACCTAGGTGGTTATACACAATAACCGCTACGGCCGACCAAAACAACAAATTGGGCACAAATAAACGTTTAGGTACCGAATAACCAAAGCTAATAAAGCAGGCCAAAGGAGTTAACACAATCGCTGAGGCATATAAGGCCTGTGCCGAGAAAATGATGGGCTGAAACAAGGTTAATATGAGTACCAATAAGAGAACGCCCCAATATTTACGCACTTGGATGATAAATCTGGATTGCTGATCCTGCCAAAAATAAAGCCCCACAAACAACTGTATGCTTATAATGACCAAGGATAAAATCACATTTAAATCTGGCCTTACCAATGGATTTTTCCAGTCCAATCGAGGTAAAAAATGCCTGAATTCACTAGCCCCACTTGTAAGAAACACAAAAGTGAACACAAAATAAAACGGCAACATAATACCCATCAATAATACCAACCACTCAGTTAATTTAAAAGGTCGAATAATGGTTAATGCAAACAAAACCACTGGAATTAAAATGGCAATGGGTTCATATAATAAAATAGATCCTCCTACAATTAATCCAATATTAAATTCCAAAGATTTGGGTTGATTTTGATCGTACAACCTTAATAGTTTTACCAATATCCACATCACTAAGGAATTCGCCACCAACCCCGAGCTAATTACATCCCAAAATGGAAACAATGCTGTTAAAATTATATAGGTAAAGCCTGGCAAATAACTTACTTGTTGGAACATTTTAAGCTTGCTCATAAGTACATTTAAACGAATGGCCTGACTTAATATGATTGCCTGAAACAGGATCATTAATACGAGCGGTGACAGCGGCTTTATATAGTGTACAAGAATATAAGCTAGCAATCCATCTGTCTCGTTCGCAATCACTATTGGCGGATGCATCCAAATATGAAAATGCAAGGCAACACTTAGCAGTACTAGAAATAGTAAGTTAATATCCGACCTGTCTCTAAATAAAAAAACCACGCTTACTTAATTTGAATTTTTGCGAAGCCAATCTTATTCTTAAATTGATAAGGCACTATAGCTTCATTGTCTCCTATTTGTTTTAAAGAACGTGGCATCCACTCGTTTCTTTTCTCTGCTAAAATAATATTTGCACCCTTTGCCAATTGACCATTATTTGTTAATGTATTCACCACAAACTGACGCACTCCTTTTTCTTTATGATAGTATACAAAGCTTGTCCCTGCTGCATTTTCAACAGTTCCATAACCAATAAACTGATCCACATTCACATCGGATTGATTTTTGTCGATGGTTTTAATCCATTGAATATTTCCTTTTGCATCTATTGAAATGAGTGCTACTTTATCGGCGTTATACGTCACAGAACGGTATCCATATCCTGCATAAGGATTCATCCATGGACTCCACATAAATGGTGACATACCGAATCCATAACCAAATCTTGTCCAAGGATAAAAACCAAAAGGACGGTTCCAATAATTAAACATATAAGGATTGTAAAAAGCGCCTCCATAATAATAATCCCATCTTGAAAATGCATTGCGATTGCTGTATGTTTCTACTGCTTCGGCAACTACTACAAAACTACCATCGGCTTGTGTGTTTACTTTATCCAAATAATAGCTATCAAACGCGTCTTTTAAATCACGCTTAGTGCTCACTGCGCCGCGTAAGGCATCGGTGAATCGGTTGGCATTACTTGCAACTTCTTTTTTGCTAGCGATGTCCCAAACATAAGTATACAAGCCTTCTACATTTCCTTTTTTAGATGTTGCATAAAAAGAATTTAACAATACATGTCCATTCGCATTGTCTACTTTTAAACGAATATCATCCAATAATAAAGTGTTATTCAAAACAGGTGACTCCACCACTTCCGATCCGTCTGCAGACAAATACAATAAGCTCACAGCAGGTGCTGCATTGGCTAATGTCATATTTCTTAAGCAAAACAAATTCCCTTTATTGTCCAATGCGAAATCGGATAAATTACTTTTTTTGTTTTGTGCATTTACATTAATCGTTGCTTCGTTTACAATTTCAAAACGATCATTCAAGGAAACCACTTTTACTTTAATGGAGTTAGCTCTTGTTGTATTGACACTAAATAATGCCATTTTTTGATGGTCATCACTTTGCAATAAATTAAACACTTTTGCTTGTGCACCTGGTCGGATATTTTCCGCTGTGTCTATTATTTTTGGAGTACCCACTAATTGCCCTTCCTTATTTAATGTTGCAGCTGCTGCATACACTGTTGTCTTTCCCTGAAATTGATAAAAGGCAACCACCTTGTCGGCATAAGTAATAAATTCAATGGTACTGATGGAAGCAGGTAAAAAAGCTAAATCATTTTGCTTCACTAATTGCATTTGTGTATTGTACTGCGCAATAGTGGAAACCGCTCCGTTCTTTTTATAAATCCAATAATGGTTGTCTACTTTTCCTAAGATCTCGTATTGCATATCTTCCTTATCGGTTTTTTCAATTCCAGATAAAGTATAAGACTGCGCAAAAGCATACTGAGTACTTAGTAAAATGGTTACGATAAATCCGAATAATAACTTTTGCATAAAATCGATTTTAGAATACAAATTTAAGACTTTAATTTGCACACACAACGCATACAACTTAATATTAACGGGCTTTTAATAAATGTCGGTATTAAGCTTCGTTTAAGCTCACTTTGTTGGCGGCTACCGTTAATTCATATATGGCACCTTCTTTAATTGGATAATTGGGTAGGCCATGACTTATTGGGAAATCGAAGCAAATAGGAAATGTAAATTCCTTCACATGTGCATGAATCATTTCCAATGCAGTTGCCCCAAAATCGGTACTTGGATCCTTCATTTCAGTAAACCCTCCTACCACCAACCCCGCCAATTTATGCAATAGACCTGCATTTTTCACTTGAATCAATAAGCGGTCCAAATTGTAATGATACTCGCCTACATCTTCAATAAATAAAATTTTCCCTTCCGTTTCAAAACTATTAACGGAGCCAATTAAATGGGCAATCATGCATAAATTTCCGCCCACCATGGGCGCAGTCACTGCTCCAAATTTATTCAAGGTATTGGGTGCTGCTTCGTATTGGGTTTTACGGCCTTCCAATATGGCTTTTAATGCCTGAATATAGGGTTCCCCTTCCGCTCCCTTGTTAAATGCGGCCGCCATAGGACCATGAATACTCATATATCCTGCGCTTTGTAAAGCCCCATGTAAAACAGTAATATCGCTAAAGCCAATTATCCATTTTGGCTGTTGTGCAAAAACCGACCAATTTATTTGACCAATAATCCTACTCACCCCATAACCTCCTCTACCACATAAGACCGCTTTCACGGTTGTGTCGTCCAACATTTCCTGTAAATCTGCCGCTCTTTCACTATCTGTTGCCGAAAAACAATTCATTTTTGCACCTACTGTTTTTCCCAATTTTACTTGATAACCCCAGCCAGTAAGGGTTTCCACACATTTTTGCACCTTTTCCATGGGAATAGATCCTGCCGGACAAACCATGCCAATTATGTCCCCTGCTTGTAAGTTTTGAGGTTGAATCATACCGCAATATTAAGTACTTTTGCAGGAATGAAGACGCCTAAACGATATTTGATTACAGCCGCCCTGCCTTATGCCAATGGTTTAAAACATATTGGTCATTTAGCAGGTGCGTATTTACCTGCCGATATTTATGTGCGCTATTTAAAAGCACAAAAAAGAGACGTGGTTTTTGTATGTGGAAGTGATGAGCATGGAACTGCTATTCCTATTCAAGCTACAAAGGAAGGAACCACTGCGCAAGCGATTATTGATAAATACCATCCCATTATTGAGCAAAATTTTAAGGACTTAGGTATTGCTTTTGATATTTACCATCGCACCAGCGATCCTTTACACCACGAAACAGCAAGTGAATTTTTTAAGGATTTAGAAAGCCGCGGTGACTTAGAAACAAAAACAACCGAGCAATATTTTGATGCACAAGCCAATACATTTTTGGCCGACCGTTATATTAAAGGCACTTGCCCCAACTGTGGTCATGGCGAAGCTTATGGCGATCAGTGTGAAAAATGTGGCAAGAGTTTAAGCCCTGAGGAATTAATTAATCCGGTGAGTACTTTAAGTGGAAATGCACCTATTAAAAAGGAAACTACCCACTGGTACCTGCCTTTAAATAGACATGAAGATTTTTTACGCAAATGGCTATTGGATGAACATGCGAATGATTGGAGACCTGCAGTAATTGGTCAATGTAAAAGCTGGATCGAAGGCGGCTTGCAACCTCGCGCAGTTACACGTGATTTGGACTGGGGCGTAAAAGTGCCTGTTGCAGGTGGGGACGGAAAAGTTTTATACGTTTGGTTTGATGCACCTATTGGATACATTAGTGCTACTAAGCAATGGGCATTGAACAACGACAAGGATTGGAAACCTTATTGGAATGATCCTGAAACGAAGTTGGTGCACTTTATTGGCAAGGATAATATTGTGTTTCACTGTATCATATTCCCTGTGATGTTAAAATTACATGGCAATATTTTACCTGAAAATGTTCCTGCGAATGAGTTCATGAATTTAGAAGGTGACAAGATGAGTACTTCGAGAGGTTGGAGTATTGAGATGGATGATTATATTAACAAATGGATTAAGAAAGAAAATGGCGGCGAAGCCATGGCCGACTGTTTACGTTTTTATTTAAATTCGATTGCTCCAGAATCAAAGGACAGTGAATTTACTTGGAAAGGTTTTCAGGATGCAGTAAACGGAGAACTCGTAAGCATCTTTGCTAATTTTGTAAATAGAACTTGGGTTTTAATGCATAAGCTTTGCAATGGCAAAGTGCCTAAGATTCATATTGAATATTTAGATGATGAGGACAATGCATTATTATTGGCTGTAAAAGAAACGAAAGAAAAAATTACAACTTTATTAGAGCAATATAAATTCAGAGATGCACAGTTTGAAGTGATTAATTTAGCGCGCTTGGGCAACCAATACATGCAAAAGAAAGAACCTTGGATTTTAGCAAAAAATTTAGACACTGATCCTACAGCACAAGCTAAGATTGACAACTGTATGCATGGCTGTTTACAATTAACTGCGAACCTAGCTATTTTAATTAACCCATTCCTACCATTTACAGCTAAAAAAATGTGCTACTTAATGAAGGTGGTAGACAGAATGTTAGAATGGGAAAACGCTGGCAACTTTAACTTATTAAAAGTGGGTTATACTTTACGAGCGCCTGAATTATTATTTAGAAAAATTGAAGACGAAGAAATTGCTGCGGAATTAGCACAATTAAAAACCAACGCAGAAGCGAAAAAAACAAAGATGGAAACTACCCATACAAACCCTACAGCCGAAGGCGCTGAAACCAACGAAATCGCTCCATTAAAACCTGAAATTGTTTTTGATGATTTCGGTAAAATTGATTTGCGCGTAGGTACCATTATTGAAGCGAAGAAGGTAGAAAAAGCCGATAAATTATTGGAGCTCCTAGTGGATTTGGGTTTTGAACAAAGAACCATTTTATCGGGCATTGCGATGCATTTTAAACCTGAAGACATCGTAGGCAAACAAGTTACTATTGTTGCTAATTTAGCGCCGCGTAAAATGCGTGGCATTGAAAGCAAGGGTATGATTTTAATGGCCGAAGACGAGAATGGTAAATTATACTTTGTGAGCCCTAGCGAAGCCATCGCAGCGGGAAGTTCAATAGCATAAAAAAAATAGGCCTCAATTGAGGCCTATTTTTTTACTAGAATGATATACACTCTTTTAATTCCTTTTCGGTGTAAGCAAAGCCATATTGCTTTAACACTTCATCAGGTACCCCATTCCATTGGTTTGGTGCATTGCCTTTGTAGTCTAAGTCCTTCACGCCAATTTCGGCAGTATAAAAACCTGTGGTTACTAAGTCTCTCATTTTATTAAAAAAACTTACACCTTGTGCAACTTCAGGTTTAGCTTTTTTAGGATAAGCAATTTCGTCTACAATGCCGATTTGCTCTTGCTTTGAACAAGACACAAACGACTTACCGTGTTTATTAAAACTATGTAAATCAAGCCATCTTAAACCACCACGTACAGGTACTTGATGTTCAGGCATGTCTTTTACAATGAACTCGATAAACTCAGGCACTTTAGCATCTGAAGCCGAACCACTTACTGCATCCTTTGGAATAATAATATCACCAAGTACGGTAATGGTTGCCATTTCGTGCTCGTCAAAAAAGGTTGGTTCTGCTTTTATCTTTACCAAATAGTCCTTCTCTTCTTGCATACGATCATCGTCGGTTGCCACTGCTACTGTTGTGCTTGCATTTTTACAAGCCTCGATTAAGACACTTGCAGAAACGGTTCCGATGAACATGGCTTTGATGGAATTCCTTCTGTCCATAATATGTTAATTTAAAAAATTATAAATTTTAATAATTGAATAGATTACAAGTTTTGCTTTTGTAATTGATCCAAAATATATTCTGAAGTACGCATCGATAATGCTAAAATAGTCCATGTAATATTCTTATCGGCTTGTGATGTAAATACCGATCCATCCACACAGAATAAGTTACTACAATCATGCGCTTGTCCCCATTTGTTTAAGGCAGATGTTTTCTTATCTGCACCCATACGAACGGTTCCTGCTTCGTGAATAATATTTCCAGGATTAGATAAACCATATTTATTGCTTGCATCGTCTTGGTCACCCCATGTAATCACAGCACCCATTTCGTGCATAATTTCACGGAAGGTTTCCTTCATGTGCTTCGCTTGATTTACTTCGTATTCAGAATTCTTACAATCAAATTTCAATACCGGGATACCGTATTTGTCTACCACATTAGGGTCGATGCTACAGTTGTTTTCAAAACGAGGAACTGCTTCGCCACGTCCACCCATTCCAACATTCGCGCCATAAAAGAAACGAACGTCTTCTTTTAATGACTCTCCGTATCCACCTGCTTCCTTGGTTTTTCCATGTACTTGGAACTGACCATTCAAGCTTTGCATGCCCATACCAAAACCATAACTAGGTTGGCTCATTCCTCCCCAATATTCAATATGGTATCCACGTGGAAAATCTAATTTTTTATTATC
>CANGMV010000032.1 GCA_947454745.1 Bacteroidota bacterium
AATCCTTCATTAAAGTCTAATGGAATGTGGACTGAATTAGTAGCTGTTGACATTACACCTTCTTTTAATTTTAACGGTAGTGCTAATTCAGCATATCCAATAGGTCTTCGTGTACAAGGTGCTAATATTGTTGCTACTGGGGCAGGAAATGATCCTTCTAACACAGCTATTGGAGTGCAATCTTTAAATAATAATACCGCCACAAGTAATGGTAATAATACAGCTGTTGGATATAACGCATTAACCTCAACTCTAACTGGTACCGCTAATACTTCAATTGGAAGTAATACTTTAATTTATTCTCAATCAGGGTCAAATAATACAGCAGTTGGATATAATGCATTAACTTATAATATAGCAAATAACAACACTGCAATAGGCAATTATGCTTTATCTAACGCTGTAAGTGCTACTAATAACATTGCAATAGGTAAGGATGCCGGGGCTCATTATGGTCCTATATTTGGCAGCGGTTATACCGCTTCCTCGGGTACTGGGAATATTTTAATTGGTACAGATGTTCGCCCACTAACGAATTCAGGTTCTTACGAAATTGTAATTGGGGCATCAAATGGTACAGGTTCTATTGGTGATGGAAGCAATACCACCACTATTGGAGCGCCTAATACAACAAGTGTAAAATTGTATGGATCAACTTGGCGTAATAATGAGGCAGTTGCAAAGCAAAATACCGAGACTAAAGACTTAACAATTAAAGGACAAGATGCAAATGTTGTTGGTTATGGTGGTGGTGCAAATAATCACGGGGGGCATATAAATCTTACCCCTGGTCAAGCAACAGGCACAGAGGTTGGAGGAAGTATAAATTTAAATGTGGGTTCAGGCACAACTAGTGGTACGGTGAATATTAACGGTCAAGTTAAAATCACAGGTGGCACACCAGGAGTAGGAAAAGTTTTAACATCAGATGCAAATGGATTAGCAACATGGGCAACCGCTGCTGGAGGTTCTGGTGTATCTACTTTAACTTATACAACGGCTAGCTCTTATGCAAATGGAGGTACGATAAGTGGAACTACTTTAACATTGGCTGCAGCAGATGTAAATAATCCTGGTTTGGTTTCAACTGGTGTTCAGACATTTGCTGGTGCAAAGACATTTTCTCCTACAGTAACTGCATCTGGGGGTAGCGCATTAGGAATAGCTATTACCCCTAAACTTACAGCCGCTGCTGCGAATGACATTTTAGTAGGACTTGATATTACTCCGACATTTATACAGGGATCATTTAATCCTTCAATGTATGCAATGAGGGTAAATGGAACAGCAAACTTTACAAATGATTTAATTTCAAATGGAACATATTTTGGAGCAGGTAAATTTGCAGGAAATGTTGCCATTGGAAGTGGTGTTTTAATGTATAATACAGCTGGTACAGAAAATATTGGTATAGGTTCAAGTGCCCTCCGTTATTGGAATCAGTCAGGAGGAGGAAACAACGTCGCAATCGGTGGATATGCGTTAGGAGGGTCTTCAAATGCAGGAGTATATAATATAGCAATTGGACAATATGCATTAGGTAATAATACAGGATCTTCTACTACGGGTTCCTATAATACTGCTATTGGAATTCAAGCGCTTCAGAGTAATACAACTGGTAATTACAATACTGCAATGGGTTATCAAGCGATGTCTTCAGGTACTAATACGAGTAATGAAAATTCAGCATTTGGTATGTATACACTTCAAAGTAATACGGGAAGTAATAATTCAGGCTTTGGAAGTAGGGCTTTGTATAGTAATACTTCCGGGAACTCTAATAGTGCATTCGGTTCTTATTCACTCTTCTCAAATACTTATGCAAAGCGCAATACTGCAATGGGTGCATTTGCATTACGTTATATCAATGGAACTTCTGGTGACATAGGCGCGTATAATATTGCATTAGGTTACCAAGCTGGTTCATCTATTGGTACAGGTACAACCAATAATACAATAGGTCAGGGGTCATTATTTCTCGGATATGATACTAGACCATTGAATGATGGGGACATAAATGAAGTAGTCATTTCCGGTTATGCAGGAAGTAGTCCAGCTGCTGGTATGACAGGTAATGGTTCTAATACTACTACAATTGGAAATTCGGCAACAACTGATACTTATATTAACGGTAATCTTAATCTAACTGGAAAAGTAAAAATTGCAGGCGGCACACCAGGACTTGGAAAAGTATTAACATCGGATGCGAATGGGTTAGCTTCTTGGGCAACTCTAAGTTCAGGAGTTTCAACTTTAACCTATTCAGCTGCTAGCTCTTATGCAAATGGGGGAACTATTAGTGGAACCACTTTGACTTTATCTGCTGCAGACGCTACAAATCCTGGATTGGTTTCTACAGGTGCACAAACATTTGCAGGGGCAAAGACATTTACAAATACGGTGACATTTAAAAATATTACTTTCTCAGATTTTTATAACATCCCCATTAATGGTGGATTTGCAGGGAATACCGGTCAATACAATATTGGTTTAGGTTGGAGTGTGTTGAATAATTCAAATACAGGAAATAATAATATTGGTTTGGGTTATTATGTGCTAAATGCAAATACATCTGGGGCTAATAATCATGCGATTGGGTACAATGCTTTGGCATTAAATACGACTGGTAATAATAATGTTGCCATTGGTGCTGCGGCTATGAATAATAATACACAGGGTAATTACAACACGAGTATTGGGCATAACTCGCTTAGCGCTAACACAACTGGAAATATGAATACCGTATTAGGGGCAAATGCGTTATCTCTCAATACGACAAACGGGGATAATACAGCGGTAGGTTATTATGCGCTTCACAATAGTACGGCAAGTGCTAACGAAGCATTTGGTAGTAATAGTTTAGCCTCAAACACAACTGGAACAGGAAATGTAGCCTTTGGCGGGGGAACAAGTTCTAGTAATACAACGGGTAATTATAATACAGCAATTGGTGGATCAGCTTTAGGAAGTTCAACCACATCTCCTGATAATGTGGCGGTTGGTAATTCTGCTGGGGCTTATTTAACAACTGATGCTACAAATACAGGAGGAAGCGTTTTCTTGGGAAGAGACGCTGGTAGATTTTTCGGAAATGCAATTAATAGTGGTCAACATACCACAGGATACAATAACATCTTAATCGGTAAGGATGTGCGTCCATTAGCGAATGGGGATAACAATGAAATTGTGATTTCTCCTTATAACATGAATAACTATTATGGGGGTACTTCTGTATTAGGATTAGGTGGTATAGGAGGTGGTTCTAATACCACTACGATTGGTAATACCTCTACTACTAACGCTGTAATTTATGGTTCTGCTAGCCTTTCAAATTTAACCGCTACTGCCACTTTAATTGGGGGTGCAACAGGTGCTAATGGTGGTGATTTTGTTTTAAAAGCACAAAGTGCCACAGGGGCTTATGGTAATGGGGGTAATATTGTATTAACACCTGGTACTGCTATTTCAGGAAGCAATAACGGTGTTGTTAAAGTAAATGGTAGTGTTCAAATTACCGGTGGTACACCTGGCCTAGGTAAAGTGTTGACTTCTGATGCAAGTGGTGTGGGTACATGGATCGCACCTGTAGGCGTTTCAAGTTTAGGTGCATTTTCTACAACTTCAAATGCAAAAGGGGGTGTAATTAATGGAACAACTTTAAACTTAACTGCTGCGGATGCTACAAATCCGGGATTGATTTCTACTGATGCACAAACTATTGTAGGGACCAAAACATTTTCTAGCACAACTACAAATTTTAATGGTCAAATAAAAATTGTTGATGGCTCACAAGCAGTGAATAGAGTATTGGTCTCTGATGCGAACGGTCTGGCCAGTTGGGCAAATCCATTACCATCGGGTCAATTTGGAACATTGACTGATGATGGCAATGCTCAAACGCTTATGCCAAATGGGAGTGGAACAACAAGTAGGACCTATTTAAATTCTTACATTACGTTACCACCGGGGAAATGGGATGTGAATTGCAATATTTTAACAGATGTTTCAGACGGAAATGCAACATCAGGAAGTTGGTGGGTAAGACTAGGTTTTAGTACTTCAAGCAGTTCATTAGTGAATAATAATACCGATTTCCCTATTAATACATTAGTAAGTGGGAGAGTTACCGCAATCGCCGCTGCAAAATATGATATGGTTAAAGGTCATATTATTATTAATAATACATCTGGTAGTTCAAAAACCTATTATTTATGGGCAGACACTTGTGAACTAATTGGCGCAAATAGCGGTAGTACTAATAGTTTGAAAAAAATGTCTAGTCGCAGTTTTGGTGAAAATTTAATTTTTGCATTGCCAATGTATTAACAATAGCATTCATCAAAACTTAATTATATAAAATTTATATCAGAAATTAAACCCATAATATGAATACAACTATCAATATAAATCCTCTTGAAAAGCTCTCTAAGCGAGAAAAACAAATACTTGACTTAATGCTAAGCGGTCTATTAATTAAAGATATTGGGTCGGCGCTAGGGTTAAAATCAAACACCATTTCGACTTTTAAAAAAAGTATTTTAATTAAAACTGGGACAAAAAATATTATAGAACTATTCCAGTTAGCTAATAATTTAAAAAAATAATAAGAAGTTGTATGTTTAGAAAAAAAATAAAATATTTCATCGCTTTTATTTTGTTATTGTTGGCTGGTCAATCTTTTGCTCAGGATACAACTAGTAATATGTTGTATCAAAAGCAATTAGATAGGTTGTATTTAAAGCGTCCTTTTTCAGAAGTGGTTGCCGGGTTTAAAAATTCAGTTAAAGTTAAATGGAATAAAGCTTTTGTAAATTTCGCTAACAATGAAACTTATCTTTTTGCTGGAATGAATTTATCAAAACAAACCATTACTTCACAAAATTATCAGTCTGCCTTTAACTATAAATTGGATATCATAAATAAAAACGTTTTCAATCCTGGGTATTTTGGAGGTGTAAGAATAGATGGCAAATACAAAGAAAAATATCCGTATTCGTTTTCTTTTGCATTGAATAAATATGCTACAGGTACAAATTACAAAAACGGCAAATCGATCGAACCATATATTGGCACTTTTTCCAATTTCAAAGCAGAGCAGCAAATGCTAATTTTAAGTTTTGCAGCTCATTATAAGTACAATATGGTTTTAGGAGATACGAGTAAACGTAAATTATATTTTGTGGCAGGGCCTAGCTTAGACTTTAGATTTTCGAATCAGAGCTTGGATAACAGAGTGAATAATTTGTATAAAGCCATATTTGTAAAAGCAGACCTGGGTATTGAATTTGATAATCAATCTTATTATACTTTGTTTTTGCATTATAAACAAGGAGTTCATTCAATTACAAAATCACCCATTAAAGACTACATAGGTAGTTTTGAATTGGGTATGCTTATTAAGGCCAGTGATTTATTTTAAAAAAATTATTATGAAAAGATATTTATATGGGCTATGGGTTGTTTCAACTTCATTATTAATATTTAGTTGTAGCAAGGATACAGCTGGGGCAGAAACTGCTTTAGCGCAACAATTCATCCAAGATAAAACTTGGTATTTGGATTATAGTATTGTTAGCTCGGCTTCTGGTGAAAAGACTAAATCTTATGTAGGTCAATCTACCTATTTTATTAATTTTTTATCAAATGGTTCAACCAAAGATTCAGATGGAATTAGCGGTTCTTATACAATTGAAAAAACAAACAATCAATTGCAAATTCATGTACAAGCTAAAACAAGTGCAGCCAACAGTGTAGCATTTATTTATAATTTAGAAACTGTCGGCGCCCAAAATTTGGTATTATTTTACCAAACCAATAATCAATTAACTAAGCTATATTATAGTGCTAAGTAATTTGTATAAATATATATTAGTATTGGGCTTGTCATTTTTGTCCAAGAGCTCACTCAGTCAAACAGGTTTTGTTATGAGTAGCGTTGGATCTTTTGTTGGTACATCTGCAACAAGTAATGCGATACAATTCAAGAGTATTGGAACCTGTATTGATGTTCAAACGGGAATTGCAGTTCTAAAAGGAGATAGAGGAAATGGTGATTTTGCCATAAACTGCGAGGTGTTTATGAAATTTAATACTTTAAATATTAAACTTTACCCCAATCCTGTTCAATCTTACACTAAACTTAAATTAATTAATACACCTCCACTTGCAGAGGTATTTAATGTATCTATTTGGACTTCAGAAGGTTTTTTAATCAGTACAAAGAAAGAAAGAGGGTATGATCTTTTTCAAGGCATTACTATCAATTTGGCTGAATTGCAAGCTGGAACTTATATTTTAAAAATGGAGTCCTCTCAATATCGCGATGCGGTTAAGTTTATAAAGGCGAACTGATTATTCCAATTTATAAGTCAATTTTTCGCTACTAATTCTAATATTGAAGTGTATTTGAGTAGAGTTCCATTTAATAACATTATTTGTTTATTTTTAGCATCAATACATCCATATGAAATTCATCTATCTAGCCCTTTCAATACTCGTCTTGTCTATAACAACACTGAATGCGCAGGAAAATGCATTAAGTAATAGCACTCCCATTGAGTTAAAAACTAATTCTGGTATTATTTACGGAACACTTTTAGTGCCAACTGATATAAAGGCTAAAATACCAATAGCATTAATTATTGCCGGATCAGGTCCTACAGATAGGGACGGGAATAATCAAATGATGAAAAACAATTCGTTAAAACAATTGGCTGAGTCCCTTGCCATGAAAGGTATTGCCTCTTTACGCTATGATAAACGTGGTATTGCCGAGAGCAAACAGGCCGGTAAGTCAGAAGCTGATTTAAGATTTGACGATTACATACAAGATGCGACTGATTGGATTAAACTAATTAAGCAGAACCCATTATTTTCAAAAATCATTGTTGTAGGGCATAGCGAGGGCTCATTGATTGGCATGAATGCTGCAAAATTTGCCGATGGTTTTGTATCCTTGTCGGGTGCGGGTAATAGCGCAGACATTATTTTAAAAAATCAGATAGGGGCTCAAGGGCAACAAATTCAAGATATGTGTTTTCCGATTCTTGATAGTTTGAAAGCGGGTAAAACAGTAGAAAATATTAACCCTGTTTTAAATAATTTATTCAGACCAAGCGTTCAACCTTATATGATATCTTGGTTTAAACATAATCCTCAGGCTGACATTAAACAACTCAAATTTCCTTGTTTAATTATTCAGGGTGACAATGACTTGCAAATAAGTATCAACGATGCGAAACAATTAGCCGATGTAAGCAAAAAGAATAACTTAGTAATTATTGAAAAAATGAACCATGTATTAAAAATTGTTGATAGTGGGGATCGCGCTGATAATATTGCTGCTTATTCTAATGCATCACTTCCTATTGCTACTGCATTAACAGAAGCTATCGTGAAATATATAAAAAATTAATTAAATCTCTTTGAAAAGTAGCTTTTAAAAGAGCTACTTTTCAAGCGCATTAAAGAACATTTCGTAGTGTTATAATTTCTCTAACTTAAAATATCCCAAATCAATGGAATCTGTTTCCAAATGGTCTTTTTTCGAAAGTGTAATTGAGTAATTTTCTTTCATTTCATTTGGCAATATGTCTTCTACTTTATACATATCATCTACGTCAATACCATATTTATCGTCGATATGAGAGGCAGCACCTTCAAAATGGGTGTGTTTAAAAAATGCCGTTTGTTTAGCTAACTGAATTGCTTTGGTTAATTCATCAGCTGCAATGACTAACTTATAATGAAACTCTTCAAATTCATCTTTCTTATATCCCCCTAAATTGATAAAAAAAAGTTGAGTACTTGATGTATTGCTATTGTCGGATTTCTGCTTTACGGATACTTCGTACCCATTAACATTTTTCACTTCGCGCCAACCGTCAACATGCATTTTCCCTTTTGCCTCTGGCCAAAAAGCATGAAAAGCAGGGATTAAATCCTTTAATGAGGGTGCAATTCCAAAAAATACATCATGTTGTTCAGTATGACGGCCTTTTGGTTTACAACCTAGTAATACCATATATAATTTCAGCTTCATGTTTTATTGTTTGATGTTCAAATTTATTGTTATTTTGTTTGAAGATCATAAAATTGGCTTATTAATATAAATAGATAATAAATTAACAACTATGCCAGGACTTCAGTCTGTTCATCATATTGCCATTATATGCTCTAATTACGAAGTTTCAAAAAACTTCTACACAAATATACTGGGGCTAACTATTATTAAGGAAACTTATCGTGAAAACAGAGCCTCTTATAAATTAGACCTTGCGTTAAATGATCATTATATTATTGAATTGTTTTCCTTTGCTGAAACACCTGCCCGACCTTCCCAGCCTGAAGCCTGCGGATTAAGGCATTTAGCATTCTCGGTTAAGGATATTCAGGATTCCATTGATGCACTTGCAAAACATGGAGTGGTTTGTGAGCCCATTCGCGTTGATGCCATTACCGAAAAAAAATTCACTTTCTTTTCCGATCCTGACGGGTTGCCGTTGGAATTGTATGAAGTGTAATCTGTTCTTTTCATTCAAAAATCATTAAATCAGTCGTAGGTTCAGGTTTTAAGAATATTTTAGCAATTAATTAAGTATCTTTAAT
>CANGMV010000033.1 GCA_947454745.1 Bacteroidota bacterium
GATGCGAAAGTAAGTACGGTAGAACATATTTTAGCGGCCCTTGTGGGTATGGGCGTAGACAATGTATTGATTGAAATTAATGGCCCTGAGATTCCGATCATGGATGGTAGCTCGGCTCCATTTATTGAAAGAATCGAAGCGACAGGTGTATTAGAACAAGATGCTGCAAAAGCATGGTATAGTATTGATGAAAATATTTTCCATTACGATGAAGAAAAACGTGTGGAGATGGTGGCCTTACCTGCATTGGATTATCAAATCACAACTTTAATTGATTTTAATAGTCCAGTATTAGGAACTCAACATGCTGCATTAAAAACAATTAAAGATTTTAAAGCAGAGATTTCACCATGTCGTACTTTTTGTTTCTTGCACGAGTTAGAAGCATTGTTAAAACATGATTTAATCAAAGGTGGCGATATTAATAATGCAATCGTGGTTGTAGATAAGCCCGTTACCGATGAGGAAATGGGACGTTTAGCAAAAGTATTTAAGCGCGAAAAAATTGAGGTAAAAAGCGAAGGCTATTTAAATAATTTAGAATTAAGATTCCCGAACGAGCCTGCACGTCACAAGTTATTGGATGTTGTAGGTGACTTAGCTTTAATTGGCTATCCTATTAAAGCAAGAATCATAGCCAATCGCCCTGGTCATAGCAGCAATGTTGAATTCGCTAAGAAAATTAAACAGTACATCAAAAAGAACAAGCATGTAAAAGATGTACCTGTTTATGATCCAGCGGTAACGCCTGTTTTTAATTTAGAACAAATTGAAAAACTATTACCCCATCGCTATCCATTTTTATTTGTCGATAAAGTAATTGAATTAACCGACACCGTGATTGTGGGTGTTAAGAATGTTACATTTAACGAATGGTTCTTCCCGGGACACTTTCCAGGAAATCCAGTTATGCCAGGTGTTTTACAAATTGAAGCCTTGGCACAAACTGGAGGTATTCTTTGTATTAATGCAATGCCTGAAGGAAACTATGATACTTATTTTTTAAAAATAGACAATTGCAAATTCAAACAAATGGTAAAGCCAGGCGATACCATGCTATTGAAAATGGAATTAACTGCACCCATTCGTCGAGGCATTTGTGAAATGCGCGGAACGGTATATGTTGGTGGTAAAGTGGCTACTGAAGCCGACTTGGTTGCCCAAGTGGTAAAAAGAGCCGATTAATAAATTTAAATAAAGCTTATGACGCATCCATTTACTTATATCGATCCGAATGCAAAAATTGCACCCAATGTAAAAATTGATCCATTCACCGTGATTCATGGTGAAGTGGTAATTGGCGAAGGCACTTGGATTGGAAGTAATGTTACCATTATGAATGGAACAAAAGTGGGAAAGAATTGTCGCATTTTTCCTGGCGCAGTAATTGGTGCCGATCCTCAGGATTTAAAATTTAATGGCGAAAAAACTTCGGTAGAAATTGGCGATGGTACAACTATCAGGGAATTTGTAACCATTAACCGCGGAACATCGGATCGTTGGATTACCAAGGTGGGTAACAATTGCTTAATCATGGCCTACAGCCATATTGCTCATGATTGTATCATTGGAAATAATTGTATTTTAAGTAATAGTGTTCAAATTGCAGGACACGTTACCTTAGGTGATTACTCTTGGATAGCAGGCGTAAGTGCGGTGCACCAATTTGTAAACATTGGCCAACATGCTTATATAGCTGGAGGTAGCTTGGTAAGCAAGGATGTACCTCCTTACATTAAGGCAGTGCGCAATCCATTAAGTTATGGTGGCGTGAATAGTGTGGGCTTAAAACGTAGGGGCTTTGATTTAGAAAAAATCAATCATATCTTGGATATCTACCGATACATTTTTAATAAAGGCATGAATACGACGCAGGCATTGGAATTTATTGAAGAAGAATTACCAGCTACCGATGAGCGTGATGAGATCGTTACTTTTATTAGAGAAAGTGGCAGAGGTATTATTAAAAGATTTGGTAAAGGAGCTGTAGAAGAAGATTAATATGTTACAAATAAGCCTCATTAACGCAGGAAAAAGATTCAATAAGGATTGGATTTTTAAAGACCTGAATTATACTTTTCAAATGGGGCAACACTATGCATTAATTGGAAACAACGGTTCAGGAAAGAGTACTTTATTGCAAGTCATTTCGGGTTACGCAAGTTTATCGAAAGGACAAATTGAATGGGGCGACGAGGATGCCAATAGCATTTACCAGCAAATAAGTTTAGCAGCTCCCTATTTAGAACTGATTGAAGAGTTTACGACCCTTGAGCAATTTGCATTTCATGAAAAATTCAAAGCTTTACGTAAGGATATTTCTGTCGAACAAATCATTGAAATGATTGGCTTGAAATCCGCTACAAATAAGCAAATCAGGTACTTTAGCAGTGGCATGAAACAAAGGTTAAAATTAGCCTTAGCTATATTTTCAGATACTCCTATTTTATTACTAGATGAACCCTGTAGTAATTTAGATCAAGAAGGGTATGCATTGTATCAGGACTTGATTCAAAAATATGCGATGCATAAATTAATCATTGTTGGAAGCAATGACACACAGGAATATGCCTATTGCACACAGCAAATTAATTTAATGGATTACAAAGTGGCAGGTAATAACAGTTAATGTTATTACAGATGCTTAACTCCTGCTTGCAATTAACAAATTCAAATCAGTAAACTTAAGTTGGAATTTTTCGCTGATATAAAAATCAGTAAGTGCTCCTTTGTATAAATAAATGCCTTCTCTTAAATGCACTTGTTGCCATATAATTTCTTCCAAGCCTCCCATATCTCCTACTTGAATTAACAATGGCATTAACACATTGCTAATAGCCTGGCTAGCAGTGCGCGCAAATCCACTTGGAATATTTGGCACCCCATAATGAATCACATTGTGTTTCGTAATAATCGGATTTTCATGGTTGGTTAATTCGCTGGTTTCAAAACATCCACCACGATCAATTGCAACATCAATAATAATACTACCGGGACGCATTGCTGCTACCATTTCTTCCGTCACTACAATTGGAGCACGTCCAATTTCGTTGCGCAAAGCACCCACTGCAACCTCACATGTTTTTAATTGCTTGGCTAATATTTTAGGCTCTAATACACTGGTCCAAACTCTTTGTCCTAGGTTATTTTGAAGACGTTGTAATCTTGAAACATTGTTGTCAAATACTTTTACACTTGCGCCTAAAGCCAATGCATTGCGCGTTGCGAATTCACCAATAATATCAGCACCAATAATAACGACTTTGGTAGGTGGCACACCGCTAATACCTCCTAATAAAACTCCTTTCCCTTGGTTAAAATTACTAAGATACTGTCCAGCAATTAACATTACCGCACTACCTGCAATTTCACCCATACTTCTTAAGATAGGATAGTTTTGATTTTCATCTTTAATATTTTCAATCGCTAAAGCAGTAATTTTTTTAGCCATCAATTTTTCAACCAATTCTTTTTTTAATGCCGACAAATGCAAAGGCGAAATAATAATTTGATGCATTTGTAAATAAGGCAAATCCGCTTCCACAGGTGGCGCTGTTTTTACCAATATCGGGCATTTATATACTTCTTCTTTTTCAAATACAATGCGTGCACCTGCTTCAGCATAATCATGATCAGAATACCTGCTACCATCCCCCGCACCCGACTCTACCATTACTTCGTGACCATTCGCCACCATCACCCCTACTGCATCAGGAATAAGCCCTATTCTATTTTCCTGAAAAGCAACTTCTTTGGGAATGCCAATTAATAAGGACTTCGCACGATGTGGTATATCCAATACTTCCTCCTGTGTTTCGTAGGAAAAGGAACTTGAAATTTGAGGCTTTACCGAACTCATATGGGCATGTTTTTATGAAGGTATAAAAATCCTTCTATGTTCTGGATCTAATATTTCAATTTCTAAACGCAAAGTGCCCTCTGGCAAAAGCCTTGGTGCCTTTTCGGGCCATTCAATAAAGCACAAATCAGCTTCATCCATTGCTGCTTCTACGCCCGTTCTTCTTGCCTCGGCTTCGTCTTCTAGTCGATACCAATCCATATGGTAAACCAACTTCCCATTAGCCTCATATTCGTTCATAATAGAAAAGGTTGGACTTGCAACGGCATCTTGAACACCCAATTGCTTACAGATATGTCCAATCAAAGTGGTTTTACCAGCCCCCATGGGTGCAAAAAAAGCCCAAATAGGTTTGCCCCCATGCTGTTTTAGCAAGGTTTTGGCTACCGATTCAATTTGGTCCAAGGTATAAATCATATCCATTTCCCAAAGATACGCGAACTCTCCTAATGTCGAAATCGGAAATCTGAAAAGGGTCGTACCTTTATAGAGAAATTATAGCATTATGGAGCACATACAATTAAAGGTAGACGGAATGAGTTGCACCAACTGTGCACTCTCTATACATAAATATTTACAAAATCAAGGCGTAGTAGAGCCTAAAGTAAGTTTTATGGAAGGTGAAGTTCAATTTGACTTACCCTCCGAAGTAAAAAAAGAAAACCTCATTAAAGGCATAACCAATTTAGGATATAAAGTGCGCGGACAAGCCGAAGCAGCGCCAACAAGAAAGTGGTTGGACAATAACAAGGATCGCGCAATTTTTTGTTTAATTTTTACCATCCCATTAGTAGCGCATATGCTACCAGGCATTCATCAAATACCAGGTATGCATGTGTTTATGAATCCTTATGTACAATTAGGAATGACCCTTCCTGTATTTATGGTAGGCATGGGTTATTTTGGTAAGAGTGCGTGGAATAGTATGCTAAATGGCATCCCCAATATGAATGTATTAGTGAGCATTGGTGCAATGGCTTCATTTGGCTATAGCTTGTATGGAACACTTATCGGGAAAGGCATGGAGTTTGCTTATTACGAAACCACCGCTACTATTTTAACGCTCGTATTTTTTGGCAATTATTTGGAAGATGCTTCGATAGAATCTACACAACGTGCATTAAAAGATTTAGTGAAGGCTCAAAAAGTAATGGCAAATATGATTGTGTTTGATGAAAATCATAAAGAGGTTTTATTTAATGTGGAGAGCGATACTTTAAAAGTGGGTGACTTAGTATTGATCAATTCTGGAGAAACCATTCCAATGGATTGCAAAGTATTATGGGGAGAGGCGAATGTAAATGAATCAATTGTAACCGGAGAGAGTGTGCCTGTGTTTAGAAAGATGAATGATATTTTACTAGGAGGAAGTACGATTGAAAACGGAACGGTGAAAGCATATATTACCGCAGTAGGAAATGACACAGTGCTTGCTAATATTTTAAAAATGGTGAAAGCTGCACAAGGCGAAAAACCTCCAGTGCAAATTTTAGCCGATAAGATTTCAGCTATTTTTGTACCCTTGGTAGTGAGTATTGCATTGGCTACTTTATTAGGGAATTACTTTTTTGCACAAAATGAAAGCGGCGCTCCCATTGGATTTGGAGAGAGTATGTTAAGGGCGATTGCCGTATTGGTAATATCCTGCCCATGTGCTATGGGACTTGCAACACCAGCAGCCATTGCAGTAGGCTTAGGTCGTGGCGCGCGTAATGGCATTGTATTTAAGAATGCAAAAAGTTTAGAGACATTTAAAGATATTAAACAGGTCGTGTTCGATAAAACAGGGACACTTACTACAGGTCATTTTGAAATTGCTAATTTTAAAATAAACGATAGCGCCAATAAAATAAACGAAGAAGATTTTAAAGCGCTTGTATATTCTTTAGAACGATATTCTAACCACCCTATTGCAAAGTGCATCAGCGGAACCTGGAAAACAAATAATGCAACCAATTGGTCAAAAATTGAAGAGATCAAAGGTTTGGGTATTCAAGCTACCGACAAAGAAGGAAATCAATATTGGGCGGGTTCGTTTAAAACCTTAGTCGATCAAAATGCCGAAGATGGACACAATGTATATATCCAAAAAAACAATGCGCTTATTGGCTGGGTAGATGTAACCGATCAAATTCGCCCCGAAGCAAAAGAAGTAATTGAGACCCTCCATAAGCAAGGCATTCATACCATTTTATTAAGTGGAGATCGTAAAGAAAAATGCGAGGCTGTTGGAAAAGCATTGGGTATTCAAGAAATTATTAGCGAACAAAGCCCTTCCGATAAATTAGAAAAACTAGATGCCTTAACTGCTATTGCGCCTACTGCCATGGTAGGTGATGGAATTAATGATGCGCCCGCTTTGGCCAAAGCAACGATTGGTATTTCCCTTAGTAATGCATCACATATTGCCATTCAAAGTGCACAAGTGATTTTAATGAACCAGGGATTGAAAAATTTGCCTATGTCATTGGGTTTGGGAAGACGTACTTATGAAACCATTAAAGAAAATTTAGGCTGGGCCTTCTCTTATAATATTATTGCGATTCCTGTGGCTGCCTTAGGATTCCTTGGCACCTGGGGGCCTACCTATGGTGCTTTAATAATGGGATTAAGTGATGTGGTGCTTGCATTAAATTCACTTAGATTATTTAAAAAGAAATTAGTGTAGGCAGGATTTGAAATCGGCGCAATCCATATTAAAAACCTATTGGGGCTATGATAGTTTCAGGCCACAGCAATTAAATATTATTACTGCTGTTCTTGAAAAAAAAGATACCCTTGCACTCTTGCCCACTGGCGCAGGAAAGTCCTTGTGTTTTCAGGTACCTACCTTATGTGAAGACGGTATATGTTTGGTGATTAGTCCACTCATTGCACTCATGCAGGATCAGGTGAAGGATTTGCAATCTAAAAATATTCCAGCCATCGCATTGGGCGGACAATTAAGTGAGGAGGCGCAAGACGAAGTAATGGCTGCAGCTATACGAGGGAAATATAAATTCATTTATTGCTCTCCCGAAAAATTAGCTCAAAAACAATTTCAAGAAGGGTTAAACCAAATAAAAATAACCTTATTTGCGATTGACGAAGCGCATTGCATTTCACAATGGGGTTATGACTTTCGTCCACCCTACCGAAAACTTGATGTGTTAAAACAACTTTTTCCGAATGTACCCATTTTGGCCATGACCGCATCGGCCATCCCGGTGGTACAAGAAGATATTATGAAACAGTTGGTATTTAAAA
Source organism: Bacteroidota bacterium (assembly GCA_947454745.1). Lineage (GTDB taxonomy): Bacteria > Bacteroidota > Bacteroidia > Chitinophagales > Chitinophagaceae > Sediminibacterium. Next base: position 7,106 of record CANGMV010000033.1, read on the forward strand.
ATGCCCACATTATTACGGATACTTTTTTAAGGCCAAATTTAAAATACAGTGTACAAAAAGTGCCAGTTAAACTTCATGCATTAAGGAATATTTTAAATGAATTAAAAGGCGCTGCTATCATTTATTGCAACACCCGTAGCAATGTAGCGCAACTAACCGAAATGCTACAGGCATATGGCTATGCTGTAGGTGCTTACCATGCTGGGATGCCAATTGAAGCCCGACAAAAAGTGCAGGCAAATTGGATGCAGGATAGTACGCCCATTGTGGTTTGCACAAGTGCATTTGGCATGGGCATCAATAAAGGAAATGTGCGAGTAGTAGTGCATTATGATATTCCTGGAAGCATTGAACAATATTATCAGGAAGCAGGAAGAGCAGGCCGAGATGGCAATGCAGCTGAGGCTATTTTAATGTATCAGCAAAACGATTGGGATTATTGGATACAATTGCAAGAAAAAAAATATCCTTCCATTGAAGTGATTAAAAAAATATACCAGCACTTGGCCGACTTTGTGCAACTTCCAATTGGCATGGGTGAAAAACAACAATATATTTTTGATTTTGAAACCTTTTGTATCAATTTTAAATTAGATAAAATTATTGCACGCAATGCTTTGAGTTGGATACAGCAGGAAGGTCATATTCGTTTTTCCGAATCGGCATTCACACCCTCCATGGTGCAAGTTTTAGGAGACAGATACAGTATTGAAAACTTCCAAAATGCACAACCCATTGCTGGAGCTGTATTGCAAACCCTATTGCGTAGTTATGGTGGGATATTGGATAGCCCTCATTTTATAAATGAAAAATTATTAGCCGAGTTATTACAAAGGGATATTCCTTTTGTGATTCAACAGCTTCAAATATTGGCCTTACATGGCATGATAAGTTTCGATCAAAAACAACACCAGCCAGTGGTGCAATTTTTATGGAATCGGAGTGCTGCATCCTTTATGAAGATTGATTTTGACCATTATCAACTCATGAAAAAAGCATTTATGGAACGCATCCAACAATTTATAGGCTATTTGCAAGGCCAACCCGCTATTTGCAGGAGTATTTATTTGGCGAAATACTTTGGAGAAAAAGGCTCAAAACCTTGTGGAATTTGCGACCTTTGTACAAGTACGAAGGGTTAGGTATATTTTAACAAAAGATTGGAAATGCATTTTAGCCAAAAAAAACTAAATATCGTTTCTTTACATAAAGCAATTAAAATCAGTTACTATGGAAGATAAAAAGAAATTCAAAGTGTTATTGTGTGAGGATGATAGCAACCTAGGTTTGGTATTAAAAAACTATTTAGAATTAGATGAATACGAAGTAACCTTGGAGCGAGATGGTCGCTTGGGTTTAGCTGCTTTCCAAAGAGAAAAATTTGA
>CANGMV010000034.1 GCA_947454745.1 Bacteroidota bacterium
TGCATAAATTAAATCGAATTTTTTGAACGCTGTTGGTCGGCAAAATATATCTGAACTCATGTCGCCAATTAAGGGCACATTCACCTGCGGGTAGCTATGCCATTGAGTTCCCTCCACTGTGTTATTAGTGGTAATGTGCAAATAACTTGAGTTGGCAGGAAGATCCAATTGCTTATTTAAATAGGTATATTTTTTGTCGGAAGTATCAGACACCACTGTTACTGGTCCAAATATTTTTGCTTCTTTTACTGCTTTATTGCCCCATACTCCATTATCACAAATCGCAGCCATTCCGTTTTCGTCTAACAAATTCATGGGCACTTGCATAAACTGCATCGTCGCGCCTCCTTGTAAAAACAAAACTTCATAATCGTCTCCAATATCCATTAATCTTTTCACCGTTGCTTTTGCTTCTTCAATCACCTCCACAAACCAACTTGTACGATGTCCAATTTCTAAAATGGATAATCCTGTGTTGTTAAAATTATGAATGGAAGCCGCTGCTTGATCCAAAACTTCCTTTGGTAAAATAGCAGGACCTGAATTAAAGTTGTGCAATTGCATTATATACTAATAATTAATCGTGATTTATTTTTAAATTTTCATCCACCGTAGTAACACCTCCCGATACTACATACTTCATGGCCTCGGCAGCTGTAATTCCTTTTGGTAATTTTTTAACTCTCGACGCTGGTACAATATAAGTAATACCCGAAATGGCATAGGAGTGTGGCACATAAACGGTTAATGATTCTGGCATACCAAAATGAGCCGTATTTTCCTGAGTTATAAATCCTATTCTCCAAATATCTGGTGAATCTACATTAACCAAAACAGGCACATCAAATTTTTTCTTGTTACCCGCAAACGCTTCTAAAAAATCTTTTACCGAGGAATAAATAATTTTTACGCCCGGTGTTTTTTCCAATACTTTATCAAAAATCGAAACCAATCTTTCTACGAAAAATAAAGACGACAGCCAACCCACCACTAATACTAATGTAATGGCTACTACAAAACCGAGTCCTGTTACTTTTGGAATTTGTCCGTTTACCGCAGCAAATTTTACTGGGAACAAGGCGTTTAAGAGGTTAGGCAAAAAATTGTCTACCCAATTAAATAGGCTCACAATTACCCAAATAGTCACTCCAATGGGTGCCAATAACACCACTCCTTGAAAGAAAAGCTGGGCTAGGCCGCTTAAAATCTTCTTTCGGCGGAATTTTTCCCTTATAAACTGCATGAATAGTGGTTTAGAGACCAAATTTCCACCTTTTTTGCCATTCAACATAAATATTTGAAAATATATCATTGGAAACTTTGAAAACGAACAAAGTTTCCATAGTTTTGCGCCTCAAATTGAACTATGGAGAATAGAATATTATTAAAAGCAAGAGAATTAATGGTACTTAACGGTGTCCGTTATGTGACTATGGACGATTTGGCAAACCAATTGGGTATCAGTAAAAAGACCATTTACCAGTTTTATAAGGATAAGGAAGCCTTAGTGCTTGCCGTGGTAGAGCTGGAATTAGATGAGCAGAAGTTAATGTGCCAAAGATCGCAGGAAAATGCCGATAACGCACTTCACGAAATGTTCATGGTGCTACAAGACATTCAAGAAATGTTCAAAAAAATGAATCCATTAACGGTGATGGAAATTCATAAGTATTTCCCCGAAGCCTTCAAAAAAATTCAGGAGCATAAGAACAACTTCATGCACAATGTTGTTAAGACCAACTTACTAAAAGGAATTGAACAAGGCGTTTATCGAAATGATATTGACCCCGAGATTCTTACCATTTACCGTATTGAAACTAGCTTGATCACCTTTAACACACAATTTTTTCCATTAAGCAAATTTGATTTAGGCAAGGTTAACGTTCAAATTATGGAACACTATATCTATGGTATCGTTTCTATCGAAGGGTTAAGGTTGCTTACACAATACAAGGAATTAAAAAACAATCTTGCACCCATTGAGCAAGAACAATTAATCAATAAATAAACAAGCAATACATAAAAATGAAAAAAGTAATTTTATTAACTATTGGATTTGCGTTCGCAGGTTTAGCAAATGCACAAGATGCAAATGCAAACAGACATGCATTTTCATTAGACCAATGCGTTGACTTTGCACAAAGAAACAATGTGCAAGTTAAAAATGCATTATTAGCAATTGATGCACAAAATCAAACCAACCGCGAAATTGCAGCTGCTGCTTTACCTACTATTACGGCTAGCACTGGTGCCGTGGATTATACAAAAATTCCTACCTCTCTTTTGCCTGCGCAAATTTTTGGTGGTCCTGCTGGAACCTTTATTCCTGTTCAGTTTGGTACAAAGTTCAATGCCAACTATGGCGCCAACATTAGCCAATTGTTATTCGATGGTCAAGTTTTTATTGCCTTACAAGCACGTGCTACTTCCATGGAAATGCAACGTAAAAGTGCTGCTTTAACACAAGAAGCGATTAAAGCAAATATTTACAAAATTTACTACCAGCTTTCTGCTAGTAAAACTCAATTAAACATTTTAGACGCCAATATTGCACGTTTAAAAGCATTGGCTCATGATGCTGAAATTATGTACAAGAATGGTTTTGCCGAAAAATTAGATGTGGACAAAGTAAGTGTTCAGTTAAACAATTTAGAGACTGAAAAACTAAAAGCAAACAACAGTGTTGCTATTGGTTATATGGGTTTGAAAATGTTGATGGGCATGCCGGTTAAAGACAGTTTAATTTTAACCGATGTCATTAACGAAAAGAATTTAACCACTGACGTTTTAGGAGATGCTGAGTTTCAATACAACATGCGTAAGGATTTTCAATACTTAGGTACTGTTAAAAAATTAAACGAATACAATATTAAGCGTTACCAATTAAGCAACTTACCTACAGTTGCGATGTCGGGTAGCTATTCTAAAAATGCACAACGTAGCAAGTTTGATTTTTTCCAAGACGGTAATTGGTTTACAACTTCATTAATTAGTTTAAATATTAGCTTACCTATTTTTAATGGTTTTGCTACCGATGCGCGTATTAAACGCACTAAGATTGAATTGAAGCAAACCGAAAATCAAATTGAAGCACTTAAAAATAGTATCGACAACGAGATTAACCAAGCCAAATTAAACTACATGTCTTCGGTAGCTACGGTACAGTTTCAAAAGAAGAATATGGAATTAGCTGAGAATGTTTATTCGCAAACTAAAAAGAAGTTTGAAGCTGGTACGGGTTCTAACACTGAAATTTCAGCTGCACAAGCCGATTTAGTAAGTGCTCAAAACAACTACATGAATGCTTTGTACAGTGCTTTAATTGCTAAAGTAGATTTATTAAAAGCAACTGGAAAATTATAAAGCCAACAATTCAAAACAACACACACAAAATATATACCAATGAAACATAGTTTAAAATTATTTACCCTTAGCTTAATCCTTATTGCTGTTGCCTGTGGCGGTGGTAATAACACTATTGATGAAAAAAAGAAATCCTTAGCTGATTTAAAAAAGCAAGTATTGGATATGAATGCTAAAATTGCTTCTATTGAAAAAGAAATTGGGGGCGCAGATAGTGTAAAAGCAGTTCTAGTTACAGTTACTCCAGTAGTGAATCAAGAGTTTATACACTTTATTGAATTACAAGGTAAGGTAGAATCCGAAAGTGTTTCATATGTTACACCTCGTGCTGGTGGAGGTCAGGTGAAACAACTATTCATAAAAAGAGGTGACGTAGTTAAAAAAGGTCAATTATTATTACAATTGGACAATAGTTTAATTAAACAAAGCGCTGCAGCTGCTGCTCAAAATATTGAAACTATTAGAGCTCAAGCCGCATTAGCTAAAGCTGTTTATGAAAAACAAAAGAACCTATGGGAACAAAATATTGGAAGTGAAATTCAATTAATGACTGCAAAAACAAATGCAGATGCAAGCGCAAGTCAATTAAAAGCCGCTACTGAACAATTAGGAATGGCCAAAGATCAATTGGCTTTTACAAGCGTTTATAGCGACGTAGATGGAGTTGCAGAAGAAGTAAATGTAAAGGTGGGTGAATTTTTTCAAGGTCCAGGACAAATTAAGATTGTAAATACTACTCGTTTAAAAATTACAGCACAGGTTCCAGAAAACTATGCTGGTAAAGTAAAAGTTGGCACCGATGTAAATTTATTTTTCCCAGATGCTCAAAAAAACTTGGCAGCTAAAGTAAATGTTTTAGGCAATGTTATTGATCCGTTAAGTAGAAGCTTTTTTATTGAAACTAAATTACCTATGGACAATAGCTTTAGACCTAACCAATTGGCTCAAGTTAAAATAAAAGATTATTCAAAGCCAAATGCAATTAGTGTACCAGTGAATTTGTTACAAAACGATGAAAAAAATAAGTTCATCTATGTGGCTGTAAATGAAAAGGGCAAGTTAATAGCACGTAAAAAAACAATTACTGTTGGCGAATTTTACGGTAACAATATCGAAGTATTATCTGGCTTAGTTGCAGGTGATTCAATAATCACAGAAGGTTACCAATCTTTATATGATGGTCAATCTATCACAACTAGTCAAAAATAATTTTCATAAACAATAATACAATCTGTCCATATGTCGACAATTCATAAAATAAAAGAGAAGTTTAAGGAATTTAAACCCACCTCATGGAGTATTACTAATAAAACATCCATCTATTTGCTGATGTTATTTATTAGTCTTGGGGGTATTTATCAATTTCTTACGCTTCCTAAAGAGCAATTTCCCGAGATTGTTATTCCTACTATGTATGTTCAAACTATTTATGTAGGAAACTCTCCAAAAGATATAGAAAACTTAGTTACACGTCCATTAGAAAAACAAATCAAAAGTATTAGCGGCGTAAAAATCAACAAATTCAGCTCGGTTTCACAACAAGATTTTTCCGCTATTACTGTTGAGTTTAGCACCGATGTCAAACCTGATATCGCACTTCAAAAAGTAAAAGATGCAGTTGATAAAGCTAAATCTGATTTACCTAATGACCTTACACAACAACCAAGGGTTATTGAAGTAAACTTTAGCGAACAACCTATCATGTATGTAAACTTAAGCGGTAATTATAATTTAGTACAGCTTAAAAAATATGCCGATGATTTAAAAGATAAATTAGAAAGCGTATCTCAAATTAATAGAGTTGATTTAGTGGGAGCTCCTGAAAGAGAGTTTCAAATTAATGTAGACAATTACCGTATGCAAAGTGCTGGCATCACATTTGATGATATCACCGCTGCTATACAAAGAGAAAACCTAGACTTATCGGGTGGTTTGTTAGAAGTGGGCAACATGAATCGTAACCTTCAATTAAAAGGCCAATTAAAGTCAGCAAACGATATTGCAAATATTATTGTACGCAATACGAATGGTGCACCTATCTATTTAAAAGATGTCGCTAAAATTAAAGATACTGTAAAAAACAACGAAAGCTTTGCACGATTAGATGGCAAAAACGTATTGACTTTAAACATCATAAAACGTAGTGGTGAAAATTTAATTCAAACTTCAGATGCTGTTAAGAAAATTGTAGAAGACGCTGAAAAAACGGATTTACCAAAAGATGTTAAAGCAGTTATTTCGGGTGATCAAAGTATCAAAACCAAATCATCTTTTACTGATTTAGTGAATTCAATTGTAATTGGATTTATTTTAGTCTTAATTGTATTGATGTTCTTTATGGGTGTGACCAACGCATTCTTTGTGGCACTTTCGGTTCCCTTAAGCATGTTTGTTGCGTTTGTATTTTTACCTGCAGGTGACTTAGTCGTAGGCACACATATTACTTTAAACTTTATGGTGCTATTTGCCCTATTGTTTGGATTAGGTATTATTGTGGATGACGCCATTGTGGTTATTGAAAATACGCACAGAATATTTGTTCAAGGTAAAGGAAAATTAACTGCAACCACTTCAGCCAAAATGGCTGCTGGTGAAGTATTTGTTCCAGTACTTGCTGGTACAGTGACTACCCTAGCTCCCTTCTTCCCATTGTTATTCTGGCCTGGTATTATTGGTAAATTCATGGTGTACTTGCCTGCGATGTTAATTTTTACATTAGCGGCCTCTTTGATTGTTGCCTTTATTATGAATCCTGTGTTTGCAGTGGACTTTATGAATCATGAGGAAGCTAAATCAGATGAACCAAAATCTGCGATTTTCAAAAAGAAAAATTTCTGGATTCCTATTGGTGCTGGTATCGTATTGGATTTAATGGGTGCTACGTTTTTAGGTAATTTGTTAATTTTCTTCATGATTTTAGTAGTGGCAAATAAATATTTTATTCAAAATGCCATTGAACATTTCCAAGAAACTGTACTTCCTAAATTAATGGATACCTATGAAAGAATCTTAAGAAGAGCATTAAGTGGATGGAGACCCGTTAAATTATTGATTGGAACTTTTGTTTTACTCATTTTTTCGGTGGTACTTTTAGGCTTAAATATTGGTAGTGGAAGAGTGGGTATTGAATTTTTCCCAGTAGGAGATCCTAATCAAATTTATGTTTACTTAAAACTACCTACGGGTACTCAAGTAGATTATACCGATTCGGTTACTAAGGTTTTAGAGCATAAAGTAAACAAGGTATTGGGTATTGAAAATGGTAAGAAAAACCCATTAGTAGAAAGTATCATTTCCAATGTTGCTGTTGGTGCTGGAGATCCAATGACAGGAGATAGAAGTACACGTACTGAACTAGGTCGTGTTCAAGTTAATTTTGTTGAATTCGAAAAGCGTGATGGTAAATCAACGAAACCATACTTAGATGCGATTCGAAAAGAAATGAAAGGTGTTCCTGGATCTGAAATCACTGTTACACAGGAATCAAGTGGACCTCCAACTGAGCCTCCAGTGAATATTGAAATTCAAGGTGATGATTTTGATAAATTAATCAAAACTTCTGTTGGATTAAAAAACTATTTAGACGCTGCACAAATTCCTGGAATTGAAGAATTGAAAATGGATGTGGATTTACAAAACCCTGAATTAACATTAACGATCGATAGAGACAGAGCTTTGATTGAAGGTGTTTCAAGTGCACAAGTTGGAATGCAGATTCGTACCGCTTTGTTTGGAAAAGAAGTCTCAAAAATTAAAGACGGTAAGGATGAATATAAAATTCAACTAAGAAACGAAGAGACACAAAGAAATAACTTAGTGGATTTATTAAATATGCGTATTTCTTTCCGAGATATGGCTGCAGGCGGAATGGTTAAAAATATTCCGATTAGTTCACTTGTAAAAGTAGAGCCAACGAACACTTTAGGTAGTGTGAAAAGAAAGAATCAAAAAAGACAAATTCAGTTAAGAAGCAATGTGTTAACCAATCAAGGGTATAATCCAGCTGCTGTGAATGTGGTGATTGCTCAATACATAAGTAATTTTAAAGGTATAGCAGACGGCGTTAGTGTGCAACAAACAGGGGAGAACCAACAACAGCTAGAAACAGTTAGTTTCCTTGGAAAGGCATTGGTAATTGCCTTGATGTTAATATTATTTACTTTGGTGTTACAATTTAATTCAGTTTCAAAATCTGTTATTATTTTGACAGAAATCCTATTTAGTATTATTGGTGTATTCTTAGGTATTTCTATTTTTGGAATGAAACTATCAGGTGTTATGACAGGTTTGGGTATTGTTGGTCTTGCAGGTATTGTGGTTAAAAATGGTATCCTTGTAATTGAGTTCGCCGATGAGTTAAGAACTAGAGGCATGAAAACAAGAGAAGCGGTTATTCAGGCTGGTAAGACAAGAATTATTCCTGTATTACTTACTGCATTAGCGGCTATACTTGGATTTATTCCAATTGCAGTTGGATTCAATATTAATTTCGTAACCTTATTTAGTGAATTAAATCCACATATCTTTTTTGGTGGTGATAATGCAGCATTTTGGAAGCCTTTAAGTTGGACCATTATATTTGGTTTAGCTTTTGCTTTCTTCATGACATTGTTTATTGTACCAGGTATGTATATTATCGCTGAAAGATTAAAACGTCCTATGCGTCGTCATTTTGGTGGAAAGTGGATTAGTTTCTTAGGTATACCTCCATTAACTTTCATCTTTATTCCTTTAATGTTTGTAACCGTGTATTTACATAAGAAAAATGTAAAGCGTCGATTAGCTAAAAATAATGCGAATGGAGATGCAACTATAAATGGATCATGGTTCTAAACCTTAACCCTATTCGTTTTAATTGAAATTGTAGGAATACAAAAAAGCCCTTCGAGCAATCGAGGGGCTTTTTTGTAATAAGTATTTTAACTAAATAGTAAAGTAACTATTAAAATGTCAACTGATTTGATAAACGCTTTAATTCGATCTCCGCTAATTTTGCAGTGTAAACTAAATTTACCAATCTAAATCCTGCGGCTTCAAAGCTTTGCTGTGCTTGTTTTACATCCACTATCGTTGCTTGTCCTAATTGGTATTTTTGCATAA
>CANGMV010000035.1 GCA_947454745.1 Bacteroidota bacterium
GTAAACATATTATTAGTTCACCAATCGAGCACCATGCAACATTGCATTCAGTAGAACATTTGGCAAAATCAGCAGGCGTTACTTTGGACTATGTAAACATTTTGCCTAACGGCCATATCGATCTTACCCATTTAGAACAATTATTGGAAAGCAACTCCAATAAAACAATTGTAAGCATCATGCATGCGAATAATGAAATTGGCAATATGATCGACTTACAAACAGTTGGTACTATTTGTAAAAAATTCAATGCTTACTTTCATAGTGACACCGTTCAAACGGTAGGTCACTTCCCATTTAAATTGAGCGAGCTACCCGTAGATTTTATTACAGGAGCTGGTCATAAATTTCATGGTCCAAAAGGCGTTGGTATTTTATATGTGAACGAAAATATTAAAATCAGCCCCCTAGTGCATGGCGGTGCGCAGGAACGTAATATGCGCGCAGGTACCGAGAACTTATATGGCATTGTTGGATTTGCAAAAGCCTTGGAAATGGCTACTGAACATTATGAAAAGGACAGTGCCTATATTAATTCTTTACGCAAGTATATGCATGACCAACTAATTGCACAAATTCCGGGCGTTAGTTTTAATGGAGACACTTTTGGCGATAGTTTATATACCTTGTTAAGCGTTAACTTTCCGAAAAATGAAAAGTCTGAAATGATGTTGTTTAACTTAGACATCCATCATATCTGCGCAAGTGGAGGAAGTGCTTGTTCCAGTGGTGCTCAACAAGGCTCCCATGTGATTAGCGCTTTGAAAAAAGGAGACGATATATCAACTATACGTTTCTCATTTTCAAAGAACAATACCACTGCAGAAATTGATAAAGTTATTGAAACACTAAAAGAACTAGTTTAGTTTAACGCATATATCATAAACACAAAAAGGTCCCGATTGCTCGGGACCTTTTTTTATAAAATGAACCTTTTTTAACTATTTCGTTGGAGCTGCCGTATTTACTTTTGCAACTTCTTGTCCCATCTTCTCAATCGCACTGATCAATTGAAAAGAAGTTAAAGCATCTTGCACAAATGACATTTGTCTATTTACAAGTCCATTCGGTTTGCCTTGATAAGCTAATTCTAAATTTTGTACAAACTGATCCTCGCTCATATTGTCTCCCAATGATCTATAATAAGCAAGTTGTTGTTTTAGATCTTTTAAGACAGAAGTAGACACTTTTTTAGCTAACTCCATATCACCTGCTGCATAACAGGTTTGTAAGAATACATAAGAGAAATAATTATGCTGATTGCCTCTGTTGGATGTCATTCCGTAAGGGAAACTCTTTTCATTGGTTTCACTATCTAATTTTCTTAAAATTTGCTTTGCACTGTCTTTTTTCCCTTCCATTACCAATGCTTGCGCAATTTGTGCAACTGAATATCGGATTGAATTTAAATGACGGCGATTTTCTTCGTCAAAATAAACGCCTGCATTTTTTGCATTGCCAAATGCAAACTTGGTCATTATGTTTTTATATGCAACATCGGTGTCTACAGCACTCTCTCCTAATACTGGAACCAATTCATAGGACATTCCTGTTTGTCGTACATATTTATCTAACCCTAACTCCTTTAACTCTTGTAAGGAAGTGAAGCAAACCGGACGCTTAAATTGCGAAGTAGCAATGATTGCATACATAGCCATTTCGTTCTTCACCATATACTGACGATTCGGGTTGAAATCAATCAACATTTCATCTACAATCTTATCGGTTGGTTTTGCAATACCCGCTGCAATTGCATTGGCTTTGTTTACCGGTACTTTAAATTTATGCGTAGGGAATATATTTACAGGACCCTCATTGGTAGAAGCTGCATATTTGCCCGTTTGGTCACCCACTACATAACGCAATACAGAATCTAAGTCGTGGTATGATTTTTCGCCAAATTCAGGAAGCGCATTGTAATAGGCTACATTTAATTTATTGCCTGCAACTTGCTCTTCGTTAAAAATAACATCAAACTTATCGCTTTGATTTACTTTATAACGCAGCTCTTTCATATACCAATCTGATCCTAATAAACTATTTACTACTACACGCACATCGGGACGAATTCCTTCCACTTCCTGTGCATACCATAATGGATAAGTATCATTATCGCCAAATGAAAATAGAATTGCATTAGGAGGACAACTTTCCAAATAGTCACGAGCTAAATCACGTGGCAATGTTTTTTGGCTACGATCATGGTCATCCCATTCTTGCTGTGCCATTAAACTTGGCACCGCTAAAAAGCAAACAACCGTAGCCAATATTGCAGCTACGCGTTGATTCATAAACTTAGTGAACCACTCTACTACTTGCAATACGCCCAATCCAATCCAAATGGCAAATGCATAAAATGAACCTACATATGCGTAGTCACGCTCACGTGGTTGTAAGCTTACTTGGTTCAAATACAATACAATGGCAATACCTGTAAAGAAGAATAACAATCCTGTTACCACGAAATCTTTCTTCGCTTTTTGGTATTGAAAAATAAATCCGATGATGCCTAATATAAATGGCAACATGTATAAACTGTTATGTGCCTTATTTTGATTTTTAATCGTGTCTGGTAATTTAGATTGATCGCCAAAGAATAAATTGTCAATCACTGAAATACCTGTACTAAAATTACCATCACGTACATTACCAAATCCTTGTAAATCATTTTGTTTACCCGCAAAGTTCCAAAGGAAATAACGCAGGTACATAAATCCAAACTGATAGTTGGTAAAGTATTTAATATTATCTCTTAACGTTGGAGCCTCTCCATCTACTACACCAGCAAAAGCTTTGTAGCTATCCATTTGACCGCGGTCATTTTCTGCATCCCACATTCTTGGGAATAAATGAGAAGAAGGCGCCGAGGTCCAATCTCTTTTATAATTTTTCCCAGCTAATTCATAGCCCTTAGGTCCTTTTACATACTGGTCACTGCCTTCGATATTATCAACTTTATCTACATAGTCAGGTCCGTATAAAATAGGCCAGTCACCATATTGCTCTCTTCCTAAATAACCTACCAACGTAACAGGATTATCAACATTGTACATATCCACAGAAGGATCCGCGTTTGAGCGCACCATCGTAGTTAAATAACTGGTGTATCCTAATAAGAAAAATACAGTCGACCAAATACCTAACTTTAAAAAATACAAGCTTTTCTTATTCGCATAGTAAATACCAAATGAAAGCACCGCTGCTACTAATACAAAGAAGAATATAAAACCAGTAAAGAAAGGCAAGCCCAAAGAATTCACAAAGGCAACATCAAATGCACCCGCCCACTTAATAGTGTATTGAATTAAAAACACTTGAATGAATCCTGTAATGACAACCCCAATAAAAAAGGCAAATAATCCACCCTTCCAACTTGGCTTATAATTACGGAAATAATAGACCATCACAATCGCTGGGATCGTTAATAAGTTTAATAAGTGTACTCCAATAGAAACACCCATCATGTAAAAAATAAAAATGATCCATTTGTCTGCACCAGGTTGGTCGGCCTTATGCTCCCATTTTAAAATTGCCCAAAATACCAATGCAGTAAAGAAAGAGCTTAATGCATAAACTTCACCCTCTACAGCACTATACCAAAATGAATCGGTAAAAGTATAAGCCAAAGCTCCTACAATACCTGCACCCATGATTGAAATAATTTGCGCATTGCTTAAAGCTTCTGCTCCTTTTTGAACCATTCTTTTTGCAAAATGCGTGATGGTCCAAAACAAAAACATAATAGTAAATCCACTTGCCAATGCACTCATGATATTAACCGCCTTTGCAGCCGTTAATGGATTGTCTCCAAAAAGAATAATAAATAAACGACCTAATAATACAAACATCGGCGCTCCCGGTGGATGCGGAATTTGTAATTTATACGCACTGCTAATAAATTCACCACAGTCCCAAAAGCTACCTGTAGCCTCGGTGGTCATAATATATACAGTACAAGCAATCAGGGTTACGATCCACCCCGTCCAATTATTCACTTTTTTAAAGTCCATTTTGACAATTTTAGTAGTTGCAAACTTAACTTAATCTAGGCAAAAAGGGAAATTAAGGCACTTATTAAGAATATTTTAAGATTTCCGGGTTCCCCTTAGGTTTTTTATCTTTGCCGTCCATGAGTAATAACCGTTCTGTCGCATTTCATACATTAGGCTGTAAATTGAACTTTTCAGAGACTTCCACCCTTTCCAGACAATTGGAGCAGGAAGGCTTCGAAAAGAAGGCGTTTACCGACAAAGCCGACGTGTATGTGATTAATACCTGTTCGGTAACAGACAATGCCGATAAGGAATGTAGGCAATTGGTTCGCCGAATTCAAAGGCGTGCTCCAGAAAGCTTCGTGGTGATTACAGGCTGCTATGCACAGTTAAAACCCAAAGAAATCGCAGAGATCCCAGGGGTGGATTTAGTCCTAGGTGCAGCAGAAAAATTCAACCTTGTTCAACATTTGTCTACTTTAACGAAAGGAGAAGAGGCGAAAATTTGCAGTTGTGATATTGAAGAAGTGTCGGGTTTCAATACTTCTTTTTCAGTAAACGATCGTACCCGTACTTTTTTAAAGGTACAGGACGGGTGTGATTATAGTTGTTCTTTTTGCACGATTCCAATGGCAAGGGGCAAAAGCAGAAGCGATAGTATTGAAAATGTGGTGAAACAAGCCCAAGGTTTAGCAGCCAATGGAGTGAAAGAAATTGTATTAACAGGTATTAACTTAGGAGACTTTGGAAAAGGGGGTGATGGTGGCAAAAAGCACAATGAGAACTTTTTTGAATTGGTGAAAGCATTGGATCAAGAAACAGCTATTCCTCGTTACCGTATATCATCGATTGAGCCGAATTTATTAACCAACGAAATTATTGAATGGGTAGCAAAAAGTAAAAGTTTTATGCCCCATTTTCATATTCCTTTACAAAGTGGATCGGATACGGTTTTGAAATTAATGCAAAGAAGATACAATAGCGAATTGTACGCTGACCGTATTAAAAGCATCAAATCCATTATGCCACATGCTTGTATTGGAGTAGATGTAATTGTTGGATCACCAGGTGAAACAGAGGCTTACTTTAAAGAAAGTTTTGATTTTATCCATTCGCTTGATATCTCCTACTTGCATGTATTCACTTACTCGGAAAGAGCCATGACTAAGGCTTTGGATATAAAGCCTATCGTACCCATATCGGTGCGCAACGAACGCAATAAAATGTTACGCAACTTGTCTTATCAAAAGCAACAATATTTTAATGCACAGCATCTTGGTGCAACCCGACCTGTTTTATTTGAATCTATAAAGCAGAAGGACCCCAATGACATTCCGATGCTTGAAGGATATACCGATAACTATATTAGGATCGTTACTCCATTTAGAGCGGAGTGGAGCAATCAAATTGTAGACTGGAAAATTGCTTAGTACTCAATTGGAATTGCTGAGTTAATGAAGTGAAACCTCTTCGGATTTAAATTCAACAATCATCATCATATTGATACTTTCTAGTCGGACGAACACCGATTTCTTGCCCGACTTTACAACCTCTCCTCTTTGTCCCATAAATAAGCCCTGATTGATGCTAACCTTGGTTTGAGCAGGGATATTTGCCATATCTACAATTTGAATTGAAGAAGTGGTTGACATGCCTAGGTATTTTCTAATTTCTTCAATTTCTACATCTCTAATAATAGCAGGTTTTCTTTCGAAGTATAAAAAATTAACAACGCCAATAGTAGATAAAATTTTCGTGTAGTCCTCTTTAGATGCTTTTATAAATACATAAGATCTAAACAAAGGAACTTCAATGATTTTTTTTCGATCCGACCATTGACGCTCTTGCTTTTGAACAGGGCACCAACTTTCAAATCCCTTTTGCATCAATAAATCGTCTACCTTTTTCTCCCACTTCGACTTTGTATAAATAACATGCCATTGTTTTATTTCAGGCTTCGTGTGCATTTTTTCCATCTTAATTTTTCTTTACTGCGGCAGTAGTTGTATTGAATGCGGCCAATATTTTACTAGATTCATTTATTTGAATATCCTTTGCAACCATCTTTAACCAAGCTTGGTATCTATCTTGCTTTGTTTTATCTGGATTGTTGTAAAACTTATCGTAATCGGCTTTTAATGGCGTTACTTGCATTGGCTCTTTTAATTTTAAAGCATTTTCGTTTTGTTGAATAGCCGCTTGAATTTGCTTTTTATAAGCGCGGTACTTATCTAAACTTAAATAAACAGGACGATCCATTTGAGTAGAAACCCATTGTAAATTTTTCTTGAATTGAAGCGTAGCGGTATCAGATGCGATTTTTCGATTGGCTGCAGCAGCAATTTTATCAATACTATAATTTGCCACCCATGGTTGGAATTTAGCTTTTTGCATTTCATCCCAATCCAACGCCGATGAATTGTCTTTTTCACGGTACTTTAATAATTCGTACTCATCAGGCAATACAACATCTGACGCCACCCCTTTCTTTTGCGTCGAGCTACCTGTAATTCTGTAAAATTTTTGAAAAGTTAATTTCACCGCACCATATTCAGTTTGAATACCCAATGAATCCAAAGGTTTTCCAAACGCCACATTTCTTTGTACCGTTCCTTTGCCATAAGTAGAAGTACTACCCACTACAATTCCTCTTTTATAATCTTGAATCGCGCCAGCAAAAATTTCACTAGCCGAAGCGCTAAACTCATTCGCCATTACTACTAAAGGGCCATCGTATAATAAACCCGGTGTTTCATCGGCCAATACCGTTGACCTTCCTTCTCTATCTCTTATTTGTACTACTGGTCCTTTGTCAATGAACAAGCCTACCATTTGCACTACTTCATACAAAGAACCTCCTCCATTATAACGAACGTCGATAATAATTCCTTTTACTTTTTCTGCTTTTAATTTTTCTACTTCCTTAGCTACATCCTTGGAACATCTTGCACCTTCCTCTCTATCAAAATCGGCATAAAAATCAGGCAATAATATGTACCCAATTTTTTCATTTCCCTTAGCGATAATTACACTGCGTGCATACCCTTCGTCTAACACTATTTTTTCTCTTTTTAAAGCAACTACTTTTATAGTACCATCGGGCTTTTTAACCGTCAAACGCACTTCGGAACCTAAATCTCCTCTTATTAATTTTACTGCATCTGTGGTTTCATACCCAGCAATATCAACAGGTTCATCATTGCCTTGTGCAATTTTAATAATCACATCATTTACAACCAACTGCCCCGACTTCCAAGCTGCACCACCTGGCTGTATACTTACTAATTTTACACCATTGTCATCGGCGCCCAGTTGTGCGCCAATTCCATAAAATACCCCACTCATTTGTTCGGTAAAAGAACGTTTTTCAATAGGTGCAAAATAGTCGGTATGCGGATCCATTAAACCAGTAATCGCATTTAAAAAAGCATCAAACCTTTTTTCTTCATTAAAGGTCTTGTCTTGTTGCTCAAACTTTTTATGATAAGATTTTGCAATTGAATTTCTTGCTTCCACTTCTAAAATCGAATCTGATTTGACAACAAATTTATCCTCAACTTTAATTTTGGCAGTATCCATTTTTTTTGCATGCGCTTCTCTTTCTTCAATCAAACTTACATAGCGTTCTAAGCATTTATACTTTACAATTTTATACCATCTTGTATAGCGCTCTTTTGCATTTGCTGGATAAGCAATACTATCTACATCAATTCTTAGTGAATCGTTAATTGTGTAATCGAAAGGTTGCTTAATGATAGAATCAAATATAATTTTAGCTTCGGCATATCTTCGATCATACAAATTACTTACCGCTGGCTCAAACTGAATTTTGGCGCCATGGATTTCATCATCAATACTATGCTGATACACTTTTAATGAATCAATATCAATTTGTGTAAACAAGTTCTTTTCGGGATCCAATGCCTTTAAATAGGCATCAAATACATCCTTCGAAAATTGATCATCAATTTTACGAGGACTATAATGTTCACTCTCTAATAAGTGTCCAATCGTAGACAATAATTTACGATGTCTTAATTCAGGTGATTCCGAAGAA
Source organism: Bacteroidota bacterium (assembly GCA_947454745.1). GTDB lineage: Bacteria > Bacteroidota > Bacteroidia > Chitinophagales > Chitinophagaceae > Sediminibacterium. Next base: position 8,050 of record CANGMV010000035.1, read on the forward strand.
CTGGTTTGAAAAGTAGTAAATGCAAAAAATAATCCTCCCATTAATACTACAGTGGCTAAGAATTTCCACTTATTTTGTTGTACATATGTCATAATTGCGCGCATGAAGTATTTCAAAAATAGCGTAAAATGGCTATCCAAGCACCCAAATAGGAATAAAGACCCTCTTTTTTACCATAATTTTATAAAAAGTTGCAAAACAAGTTTTATACATTACCGAATTAACGTATTTTTGCGACCCTAAATGGAGGGCGTAGCTCAGTAGGTTAGAGCGACAGTTTGTGGCAC
>CANGMV010000036.1 GCA_947454745.1 Bacteroidota bacterium
ATTTGAAGGACTCCATTAATGAATTTTCCGATTATATTTGCCGCGAAATACTGGCATTGGAAATTGACTGGGTTCCGGCTTTAGAAGACGGAGTGGATGTCGAAATAAATGACCAAAAATTAAGGATTTCAGTTTTACAAAAAGGATAATTATGGCTACAAAAAAACCAGCGCCTAAAAAAGCAGCAGCTAAGGCTCCAGCAAAAAAAGTGGTAGCACCAGCAAAAAAGGTGGCTCCAGTTAAGGCTCCAGCAAAAAAAGCGGCAGCACCAGCTAAAAAGACTGCTCCAGCTAAAGCTCCAGCAAAAAAGGCTGCACCAGCTAAAGCACCTGTAAAAAAGGCTGCGGCTCCAGCAAAAAAAGCGGCTCCAGCTAAAGCGCCAATTAAAAAAGCAGCTCCAGCTAAAGCGCCTGTAAAAAAGGTGACAGTACCAGCTAAAAAGGCAGCTCCAGCTAAAGCGCCAGTAAAAAAAGCGGCAGCACCAGCTAAGGCGCCTGTGAAAGCAGCACCTGCAAAGCCTGCAGCAAAAGCACCAGCTAAACCTATTGCAGCACCTGCAAAAAAGGCTGTGCCAGCTAAAGCGCCTGTGAAAGCAGCCGTAAAGCCATCGGCAGCACCAGCTAAACCTGTTGCACCTGTAAAGCCAGTTGAAAAATATGTTCCACCAGCTAAGCCTGTTCCAAAAATCCCTACACCTCCTGTAAAGCCAGTTCGTAAAGCGGCTGAGCCAATTAAGGATATTAAGGTTCCAAAGATCAATGCAAAAAGCAGTGTGCCATATCAACCTGGTTATGTGCCAATGGAAAAGAGAAAAGAAGTAGAAAGATCAACAGAGACATTAGTTAAATATTCTGATGCGGAATTAGCTGAATTCAAAGAACTGATTTCACGTAAGTTAGACGCAGCAAAAAAAGAGTTAGTTTATTTACAAGGATTAATTACACGCAAGGATGAATTAGGTGGTGATAATGATGATGCAAGATATATGACCATGGAAGACGGTAGTGTGAGCATGGAAAGAGAGCAATTGGGGCAAATGGCGAGTCGTCAAATTACTTTTATCGACCACTTAGAAAAAGCATTAATGCGTATCGAAAACAAAACTTATGGTATATGTAGAGTAACGGGCTTGTTGATTAGCAAGGATCGTTTACGCGCAGTGCCTCACGCAACATTAAGCTTAGAGGCTAAATTGGGTTATGTAAAAAATAGCACCAACGCAGAGTAGCCAACAAAAATGAAATATAAAAAAGCCCTGGTCATTGGTCAGGGCTTTTTTTATTAGCTAACACTTACAGTTTTAATAAGGAATAATTTATTAACTTATTTAACTTCTTGCATCTCAATCAACTTGCGGTAGTATCCGTTTTGAGCAAGGAGTTCATCGTGGTTGCCGCGCTCAACAATATTGCCTTTTTGTAATACAATAATTTCGTCGGCGTGTCTGATAGTGGAAAGGCGGTGCGCAATCACAATCGAAGTTCTATTCTGCATCATATTGTTAATGGCGTCTTGAACTAACTTCTCACTTTCTGTATCTAATGCCGAAGTGGCCTCGTCTAAAATAAGAATCGGAGGATTTTTAAGGACAGCTCTTGCAATGGTTAAGCGTTGACGTTCGCCACCACTTAGTTTGCTACCACGGTCACCAATGATGGTATTAAAGCCTTCTTCTTTTTTAGAAATAAAATCAAAAGCGTTGGCAATTTTTGCTGCTTCAATAATCTCTGCTTCTGTTGCTTCTGGTTTTCCTAAAGCAATATTTGCAGCAATCGTATCATTAAATAAAATAGGCTCTTGTGTTACCACACTAATTTGTTGGCGAAGACTATTTAAGCTATAGTCTTTAATGTTTTTTCCATCTATATACAAGGCACCTGAACTTACATCGTGAAAGCGAGGCACTAAATCGGCCAAGGTACTTTTACCTGCACCCGACGAGCCCACCAATGCAATTGTTTTTCCTTTTTGAATGGTTAAATTGATATTGTTTAAAATGCTTGCATCTTGGTAAGAGAACTGTACATTTTCAAATTGTATCGCAGTCGTAAAACCATTTAATTCAATAGGACGAGCAGGCTCTTCCACCACAATTGGCGCCTCCAACACTTCGTTTAAACGATCCAAAGTAGCAGTGCCTCTATTTACGTTGTAAGCAGCTTGTGACAAGGCTTTTGCAGGGTTAATGATTTGAGAAAACAATGCCACGTAGGTAATAAAAGTGCTACCTGATAAAATTTCTCCGCTAATTACTAACTTGCCGCCAAACCATAAAACGCAACATAAAATCATCACACCTAATGATTCAGAAACTGGAGAAGCTAAATCGCGGCGGTACAATATTTTATTTTTAATTTGAAAAATATCGTCAACTAAACCAAAAAAGTTTTTCTTCACTCTGTTTTCTGCAGTGAAAGCTTTAATAATTCTAAGGCCAGTAAGAGTTTCCTCCATCTGACTCATAATCTCCCCCCATTTTACTTGTGCTTTATTAGTTTGCTTTTTTAAACTTCTTCCAATTCTACCTACCACAAATCCGGCCAAAGGAAGTAATACGAAAACAAATAAAGTAAGCTTTACACTTATAATAAATAACACCACAAGAATGCCAATAATATTTAAAGGCTCTTTAATCATGCCTTCTAATGCGCCAATAATAGAATTTTCTAATTCTGCAATATCATTTGAGGACCTACTTAAAATATCACCTTTACGTTGTTCCGTAAAATAACCAATTGGCAATTGTAAAATTTTATTGTACAAGAGCTTTGAGTATTTTCTGGTAACTGCATTGCGAATAGGCGCCAAAAAGTAAAACGATAAATACAGGAATAAGTTCTTTAGCAAAACAGCGGTAATGATGCCAAAGCAAATCCAGCCCAATGCATACACTTTACCGTATTTAGCAATATTGGTTTGTAAAAAGCCATACACAATATCTTTAATGCCACTCGAAGTGCCTGCAGTTGCAACTTGAGCAGTACTGGTAAGATTGCTGCTGCCAAATATAAGGTCCATGAATGGCATTAGCATACTCAAGGAGAACAAGCTAAATATAATAGACAGGGTAATAAACAAGCTATACAGGCCCATATAAGCCTTGTATTCCTTGATATAACTAATGATTCTAAAAAATTTTCTCATATATAAACTATTCCACGGAATAATCAGCAAAGTAACTAATTTTACAGCGAATCAACGATTTTGATTATTATGGAAGAAGGTAAAAGACAGAAACAAGTAGCAGGGGCCATTCAGACCACCATGAATGACATCTTTTTAAAACTAGGTCTTACGATTATAGACGGCGGCATGGTGTCCATTTCCTCGGTGAAAGTAACCCCCGATTTATTGGAGGCGAGAATTTACTTAAGTTTATTTCAGGTGAATGATCAGGCAGCATGCTTTAAAAAAATTAAGGCACAGGAGTGGGAGATTAAAAAAAGATTGGGTGCCGAAATGAAGCATCAATTAAGACGCATACCCGTGTTGCATTTTTATTTAGATGACACGCTTGATTATGTGTTTAAAATGGAAGAGATCCTAAAAACTTTATAAGTGCATTTTTTATTTGCATGGCGTTATTTTAGAGGCAAGTACGCTTTTCAGGCAATCCAAATTATTGCTTGGGTAAGTGTGTTTGCAATCGCAATAGGCACGGCTGCGCTTATTACCATACTGAGTGTTTCCAATGGGTTCACTTCGGTAGTAAAAGGATTGTATGCCGATTTTTACGCCGATGTTCGCGTTACCCCTAAGCAAGGAAAATTCTTTTCAGTTACAACTGCAGCATTTGAAAAAATTAAAACAATCGATGGTGTAAAAGCGATTAGTAAAGTGGTAGAGAATCGTGCGCTTTTGGTGAAGGATGGTTTACAATCAGTGGCTTTGGTAAAAGGAGTGGGCACATCCTATGGGAACATCAATCAAATAAGAAAATATTTAAAAAGAGGAGAATGTGCAATTGGTGATTTGGAAACACCTATGTTTATTATGGGCATTGGCATTGAGCAAAAGCTAGGCCTTATGCAGCATTTGCTGGGGGATACGCTACAAGTATATGCGGTGAATCGATCAGGTAAAGCCATCACACAGTTGGGTCAATTAAATACACTCAATGTGCAGGAGTCGGGTGCTTTTTCGGTACAGCAGGAATTCGATGACCAATATGTGTTTACGAATACCGAGTTTGCGCAATATTTATTCGATTTACAGCCCAACGAAGTATCCGCAATCGAATTGTCGATTGATACTAAAAAAGAGCAAGCTATAATTACGGCAATCGAAAAAATAATGGGACCGGGCTATGATGTAAGAAACAAGTACCAACAAAATATCGACTTGTATAGAATTATGCAAGTGGAAAAATGGATCATTTTTTGCATACTCGCACTTATCATGATGGTGGCTTCGTTTAATTTAGTAGGCGCATTAACCATGTTGGTATTAGAGAAACAAAAAGACATTCATGTGTTAAACGCAATGGGGGCAACACAATGGGATATTCAAAAAATATTTTTATTATTATCAGGCGTAATGGCCATGCTAGGCGCCATTATTGGAGGAGCCCTTGCAAGTATATTTTGCTGGTTACAATACAAATATCATTTTATAAAACTAGGAGGTAGTTCCTTTGTAATTGACTACTATCCGATTCAACCCATGGCTGTGGATTATATCGCCATCATGTTATTGGTAATTGTCATTGCTTTATTAGCAGGATGGATACCTTCCCGTAAAGCAGCAGCAAAAATTTATGAAAGAATAGTGTAAAAAATAGCCACAGTTATTTGCTGTGGCTATTTTAAAGTTTATTTTTCTAAAGGATTAAAAAAATCAAAAAGAGTTTAAATAAAAAAAGGGCTATTTTATTTAGCCCTTTTTTTATTAATAATCTCCTAAAGTTTCTTCTAATTGACCTAGTGCTTTTGCTAATTGCTCATCATTTGGAGCAATACCATGCCACTCATGGCCGGTTTCCATAAAGTCTACACCTTTACCCATGGTAGTTTTCATTAAAATTACAATCGGCTTACCTTGACCTGTTAATGATTTTGCTTTTTCTAATGTAGCAACAATTTCATCCATATTATGACCGTCCATATGCAACACAGTCCAATGGAAAGCTTTGAATTTATCTTCTAAATTATCTAAGTTTAATACTTTGCTTAATGGTCCGTCAATTTGTTGTCCGTTTACATCAATAGTAGCAATGTAATTATCTACTTTATTGTGTGCAGCAAACATAATCGCTTCCCAGTTTTGTCCTTCTTGTAATTCACCATCACCATGCAATGAATAAACGATTCTGTCGTCGCCATTGTATTTTTTAGAAAGTGCAGCACCAATGGAAACACTCATGCCTTGTCCTAAAGAACCACTCGCAATACGAATACCAGGAAGATTTTCATGCGTCGTAGGATGTCCTTGTAAACGAGAATTAATCATACGAAATGTAGACAACTCTTTTACATCAAAATAACCTGATCGAGACAATACTGAATAAAATACTGGAGAGATATGGCCATTCGATAAAAAGAAAAGATCTTCATTCTTGCCATCCATTTTAAAGTTGGCATCAATTTTCATTACTTTAAAATACAAGGCAGTTAAAAAATCGGCACAGCCCAAAGAACCACCAGGGTGACCACTTTGTTGTGCATGTACCATTCTTACAATGTCTCTTCTTACTTGAGAAGCAATTTTAGTTAATTCAGTTGTTGTCATAAAATTTGTGTCTATGCGGCAAAGATAGATAAAAAAAAGACTTATGCAGAATACTATGATTTGCTTAGCTTTGTACACTCAAATAATGCAATATGTCAGAGGAATTAAAAAAAATCACAACAGAGGCAGAAAGTGGCATGAAAAAGGCCATCAATCACCTCGAAATCGAGATTTCTAAAATAAGAGCGGGCAAAGCGAGCCCTTCCATTTTAGAGGGCATTAATGTAGATTATTATGGTACGCCTACTCCCATAAGTCAGGTTGCCAATGTACAAGTGTTGGATTCAAGAACCATTAGTATTCAGCCTTGGGAAAAAAACATGTTGGCTTTAATTGAAAGATCCATCATGGCAGCGAATATTGGCATTACTCCACAAAATGACGGTATCAATATCCGATTATTCATGCCACCTTTAACCGAAGAGCGTCGTAAGGAATTGTATAAAAAAGCAGCCGGTGAAGGAGAGCATAGTAAAGTAGCCATTCGCAATATTAGAAGAGACCATATTGAGAAAGTGAAAAAATTACAAAAAGACGGCACGAGTGAAGATATATGTAAAGGTGCCGAGGATGAAATTCAAGCATTAACCGACAAGCATATTGGCTTAGTGGATAAACACCTTGAAGCAAAAGAAAAAGAAATTATGACGGTATAATCGCCATCATGAAAAAATATATAAAAGACCCTCAGGCTTATTGCTTTGAGGGTTTTTTTATGAAGTTCAAATTGCCTCGGTTCACAATATACACACCAAGTAAAATCACGCCTAAGCAAATTACTTGCATAAAACTAAGTGACTCCCCATCGGCGAGGCCCCATGCAACTGCAATCACAGGAATGCCATAGGTAACAAGGGATCCAAAAATAATGCCTGCGCGCTTTACCAAAAAGTAAAATAAAATAGTAGCAATCGAAGTGCCTACAATGCCTAATAAACTACTAGCCACTAGGGAGCGAAGCACAACAGGATCACTAAATTGATTGTTAAAATAACCTGTAAAATATAAAACGCATAAACTTGGTACAATTAAAAAAGCAAAGGCAATGGAGGCAATATTCAAAGAGCCCATATTTTGCATAAACCTGCCCACTAAATTTACATTAATGCCGTAAAATAGTGTAGCTAATAAAACGAGTCCGGCAAAGGATAAATTATGCAAACTCACATCCTTGCCAGCGGCAAGTAAAAAGCTAAGTCCAACGAATCCAAGCACCAGTCCAAAAACTTTTACCATGCTGGTTTGTACTTTAAAAAATACAACGCCCACAATAATGGTAAACATGGGTGTTAATGAGTTCAAAATGCCAGCCAAAGAACTATCAATTTGGGTTTCGGCAATACAAAACAAATAGGCGGGAATAAAATTGCCTAAGATACCTGAAAGTATCACCAAGCCCATCTTTTCACGAGGGATTAATTTAAAAGCTTTAAAAGCGAAAGGCAATAAGATAACGCCGGCCGAAAGCATTCTTAATGAAGCCACTTGGTAGGGTGTAAAAGCCTTTAAACCCTCCTTCATTAGGATAAAAGAACTCCCCCAAACAATGGATAAGAGGGCAAAAACAAGCCAATTGGTCCACTTAGCGTACATCTGCTATAATTTTGTTCAAAGATGCTCCATTTTTGCCTAAAATTTGTTTTTCTTTGTAGCCTATGAGTCAGCATGCTAATTATTCGATTAAAGTGGACCAATTTGAGGGGCCATTTGACCTTTTGTTATTCTTTATTGAGAGAGACGAGATGGATATTTATAATATTCAAATCACTAAAATCATTAAGGATTTCTTGGACTTTATTCATAATCAGGACAAGCTGAATATCGAAATGAGTAGTGAGTTTATCTTATTCGTTTCTACTTTAATGCGCATTAAAGCAAAATTATTATTGCCAAGAAAGGAGATTGATTCCCAAGGAAATGAAATCGATCCAAGACAAGAGTTAATTGACAAAATTTTAGAATACAAAAAGTACAAGGAAGCGGCTGTGCAAATGGCCGATTTAGAATCATTGAGAATGCTCATGATGAAGCGTGGGAATATCCAACAAGAAATGTCATTGGTGGGGGAAGAAGCGGCAGAGGGAACTGAATTACAAACGGTTACTTTATTTAAATTAATGAAATCGTTTGAAAAAGTAATGTTGCGTTTACAAGATCGTCAATTCAAGCCAGTACATACAGTGGTGCGTTATAACTACACCATGGAAGGAAGCAGAGTACATGTATTGGATTTAGTAGAAAAAGAAAAAACAGTATCCTTCGAAAAAATATTCGATGTATGTGAAGACCGCGTTCACGCCTTATTCTTATTCTTATCTATCTTAGAACTTTCTCAACAAAAATATATGAAGTTGATGGTAGGAGAGGGTAAAAATAATTTCATTGTAGAATGGAATGAAAATAGAGAAGAGGATCTTGAGCCAGGACACGTGGATACTTTTGATGCATGGGAAACCAAGGCCGA
>CANGMV010000037.1 GCA_947454745.1 Bacteroidota bacterium
TGATGTAGGGCTTGTTCAATTTCCTTAGTACTAAAATCTCCTTCAGGGCCAATAAGTAAAATACAATCATTACTCGGCTCAATAGATTTTATATTTATTTTTTCAGCAGGTTCGCAATGTGCAATCAATTGTTGTGCTGCAGTAAAGTCCTTTATAAAACTATCGTAGGGAGTAGGCGCAGTTAAGATGGGTAACCAGGCTTGCTGACTTTGTATCATGGCCGATTGTAAAATATTTTGCATTCTATCGGCCTTAAATCGCTCATGTATAGTACGTTCACATAAAAGCGGAATAATCTTATGCACGCCCATTTCAGTGGCTTTTTCAAATAGCCATTCTAGGCGTACTGCATTTTTTAATAGCGAAATGCCTAATGTAATTTTTTGCGTAGGTGCTTGTATTGTTTTTTGAGATTGAATCGCAACGCTTGCTTGTTTTTTATGCGCATGGGTAATTGTGGCTTCAAATAATTGTCCAATTCCGTTCGTTAAATCAATACGGTCGCCTTCCTTCATTCTTAATACCTGCACACAATGCTTACTCGTTTCCTCGCTTAAAGTAAAATAAGTTGCGTTACTGATAAGGCTAGGTTCATAAAAATAGGGTACCGACATGCACTAAAATTAATGGTTGGTTTTTCAATTCATTAAAATGGTTGATCTTCACTTACGCCTTCGTCAAATTCACCACCATTCATGCGGCTTCCTTGTATAAAGAATCTTCCACCATCACCACCAGCAGCTGGATCATTAAAACTAGAGGTTGGCTTGAAGTTATTAGGTAATCCTGGTAAGCCACCTGAATCGCCATCCCATTCTTCGAATCTTTGGATATCTAATCTTGCTCTTAATTTTACTAAATCCAAAGAACCATTTCTGTGCTTGGCAATTCTTATATGCGTTTCACCCTGTGTACTTTCACCCATTTCGTTGCTCATTACCTCGTAATATTCAGGACGATAAATAAACATTACCATATCGGCATCTTGTTCAATCGCGCCCGATTCACGTAAGTCACTCAATTGAGGCATCTTGCTTTCCTTTCTGGTTTCTACAGCACGACTCAACTGAGATAAGGCAATGATAGGTATTTGTAATTCTTTTGCCAAGGCTTTTAAACTTCGCGAAATGTTACTAATTTCTTGTTCACGATTCGAATTTCTATCACCCGAGCCACTCATTAATTGTAAGTAGTCAATGATGATTATTTTCACTTGGTGTTTGTTTACCAACCTTCTGGCCTTTGCTCTAAATTCGAAAATATTTAATGCAGCTGTATCGTCAATATAAATAGGTGCAGTCTCTAATTTTTTAATACCCTTGCTATGCAATTGTTGGTATTCGTAATCTTCTAATTTACCTCTCGAAATTTTCTCCATTTTAATTTCACTCTCCGCACTTAAAATTCTTTGTACCAACTGAGAGGCGCTCATCTCCAAACTAAAAAATCCAACCGCCTGAGGCTTAGTAGGATGTAAAGCTGCATTACGCGCTAGGTTTAGGGCGAAAGCGGTTTTACCAACCGAAGGTCTTGCAGCCAAAATAATCAAATCGGTAGGTTGCCATCCGTAAGTGATTCGGTCCAATGAAGCGAAACCACTCGGCACTCCCGATATCTCGTCTTTTTGAGTTCTTAATTCATCAATTCTGTTTACTGCATCGGCCAATGCATTTTGAATATCCACGAAATTCTTTTTCAAATAGTTGTTCGTGATATTAAACATTTTTGTTTCACTATCATCTAGTAAATCAAAAACGTCGGTACTATCTTCGTAAGCATTCGCAATCACTTCGCCACTAATTCTGATTAATTCGCGTTGAATAAATTTTTGTAAAACAATTCTGGCATGCGCTTCAATATTGGCAGTCGAAACGACCACATTGGTTAATTTAGAAATATAATAAGCGCCACCCACCATATCCAATTGCTCACGTTTTTTTAAAGCCTCTACAACGGTTAACATGTCGATGGGTTGGTTATCCATTTGTAAACCCTGCATGGCCGTAAAAATCATTTGGTGCGCATCGGTATAAAAACACTCTGGCTTTAAAATTTCGGTAACAGTATCAAAAGCACTTTTTTCTAATAAAATACCTCCCAACACGGCTTCTTCCAATTCCTTTGCTTGTGGTGGAATTTTGCCATACATCATGGAACTAATGTCCACAATGGAACTCTTTTTGCGGTTTTTAGTATTGGTATTAATATTTGGAATAGACATATAAAATCACTGTTTTCTTACTGCGAAAATCAGCCCTAAAATGGAGATCATGAAATTTATTTTGAATTTTGGATATCCACAAATCGCTACATAGGCAATGCACATGATTTTAGGGTTATACACCTGTTTTGCACTCTAAAATTGGGGTTATTCACTTTAGGGTAGGTTAGGGGCCAAAAAATTGCTTATTTTTGAAGCCATACATTAAAGTGCTTATATGACCATTAGTTACAATTGGCTGAGTGAATATTTACCAAAAACAATTAGCCCGGAACAATTATCTACCATATTGACTTCGATTGGGTTAGAAGTGGAATCCTTGGAAAAAATAGAAAATTTCAAAGGGGGGCTTGCCGGTTTAGTAGTGGGTGAAGTAATAGAATTAAGCCAGCATCCAAATGCCGATAAATTAAAAATAACAAAGGTCAATATTGGAGGAGATCGTCCATTAAATATTGTTTGTGGTGCTAGCAATGTTGCATTAGGCCAAAAGGTTGTTGTTGCACCCATTGGCACGACCATTTATCCTAAAACTGCCGAAGCAGGAATAACAATGAAGTTGGCAAAAATTAGAGGGGAAGAAAGCGAGGGAATGATTTGCGCCGAAGATGAAATTGGATTAAGTGATGACCATGGAGGCATTATAGTTTTAGACGCCAATACAAAAGCAGGCATACCTGTAAGTTCATTATACGAATACTATCAGGACTGGGTGTATGAAATTGGGTTGACACCTAATAGAATGGATGCCATGAGTCATTATGGTGTCGCTAAAGATGTGTGTGCTTATTTATCTTACCATGAAACACCTACCTCTGCAGTAAGTCCATTTAAGGCAAGTACTTCAAAAGACGCTGCAGTAAAGCCTTTTAAAGTAATTATAGAGGATCAAAAAGCTTGCGCGCGTTATAGTGGCATGGTGATTGAAGGTGTAGAAGTGAAAGCATCTCCTAGCTGGTTAAAAAATAAATTAAATGCGATTGGTGTACGCAGTATTAATAATATTGTAGACATCACTAATTATATTTTACACGAAACAGGGCAACCTTTACATGCGTTCGATGCCGATCAAATTAAGGATGCAACCGTGGTGGTTAAAAAATATCCAGCAGGCACTTTGTTTGTCACATTGGATGGTACAGAGCGTAAATTAGCTGACAATGATTTAATGATAAGCGACACCGAAAAACCTTTGTGTATTGCAGGTGTATTTGGTGGGATTAAAAGTGGAGTGTCGGCGAATACCCATAAATTATTTTTAGAAAGTGCTTGGTTTGAAAATATACATGTGCGTAAAACTTCTTTACACCATGGGCTTAGAACCGATGCTGCCACTCGTTTTGAGAAAGGTGTGGACATTGCTGGTACCGTAAATGTATTAGAGCGTGCTGCACAAATGATTCAGGAATTAGCAGGCGGAAAATGCAGCGAGGTGGTAGATATCTATCCTAACCCTGCCACTAAAAAAACAGTCGTATTGACATATGCTTATTTGAAAAAATTAAGTGGTAAAGTGTATCCTGCCGATAAAGTAAAAACTATTTTAACGAGTTTGGGTTTTGAATTAATTAAAGATGCGGCCGACAGTATTGAAGTTGCTGTTCCACACCATAAGCCAGATATTAGTTTGCCAGCCGATTTAGTGGAAGAAGTGTTGCGTATTGATGGTTTGGATAACATTGAAATTCCGAGCTCTATTACCATGAGCCCTTCCATTGATCCATTAGAACAAAAGGAAAAATTCAAAGAGAAAATTGCCAATTATTTAGTGGGTCGTGGTTTTACCGAAATATTGACCAACTCCATTACCAATAGTGCTTACTTTAGCGAAGAAGTGATCGCGTCGTCGGTAAAAATGTTGAATAATTTAAGTGCCGATTTAGATGTGATGCGTCCAAGTATGTTAGAGACAGGATTAGAAACCATTGCTTATAATTTAAATAGACAAAACAACGCCATATCGTTTTTTGAAATAGGTAAAGTATATGGGAAATCGAATGCTGGTAAATATTACGAAGCAGAACAATTGGCCATTTATCTTTCTGGAAAACAACAGGCCGATGGTTGGAGAACAAAAGGAACTGACCAGGATTATTTTGTTGCGAAAGGAATTGCAAAAGCGATTGTTGAATTATTAGGCATTAAAGGTGTTCAAGAAAAAACAAATACTAATGGATTGACCGAATTGGTGTGGAATAAAAAGACCATTGGTCATTTGGAAATGCAAAGCAATAAAAAGCTGCAAGCCTTTGGTATAAAGCAATCGGTGTTTTATATCAACTTTGATTTAGCCGCTTTATTAAATGCTTATCAAAGCAAGCAAGTAATTTATAAAGAAGTATCAAAATATCCATCGGTTGAAAGAGATTTAGCGTTGGTGATTGACAAAGCAACACCTTACGAAGCCATTGAAGCTTGTATTGGGGAAGCTAAATTAACGGCATTGAGTGCTACACGTGTATTTGATATTTTCGAAAGTGATAAATTAGGAGTAGGTAAAAAATCGGTTGCTATTAATTTTGTATTTAATGCGGCAGACAAAACCCTAACCGATGCAGAAATGGAACCTATGATGAAGAAACTGATTCAATTGTTTGAAAAAAACATTCAAGCTGAAATTAGAAAATAACTATATTCAATTATCTATTTAATACACGGTAACTAATGGTTGATTTACATAATTCCATAGCAAATTTGCAAGAAAAGCTTTCCGCTTTATTAAAGCAGTATGCCCATTTGGAAAAAGAAAATCATCAATTAAAATTGGCTGCTACCCAGCAACTTACTGTACAACAGGATTTAGAGCAAAGGGTGAAAGAAGGACAAGCGCAATTAACGGCAGCCTTAATGAACCAAGGAGCAGGCATGGATCCCGCTGAAAAAGCGAAATTGGTTAAAAAGATCGACCAGTATATTAAAGAGATTGACCACAGTATTAGCAATTTGAATCCTTAATCATTTCCCTATATCATTCTAATTTATACGCATGTCTTCAGAACAAAGCAACCCAGCCGAAATGATTCCCGTAAATATTACGATTGCTGATCGTACCTATAGGGTGAGAATTGCCCCTAAGGACGAAGAGGCGGTTCGAAAAACAGCGGCCATTATTAACCAAAAAATGGTTGAGTTTAAGAACCTGTATGCTGGTAAGGACATGCAAGACTATATTTCCATGGTACTATTGTGGTTTACCACCGAGCAGCAATCCAATGGACAGAACCTGTATGAGCTAGAAAGCCTTCAAAATCAAATCGATAGCCTAACTGCAAGTATCGAAAAGGTGGTTTCAGAGAACTAATTCATAGGTCCTGGGGCATTTTCTACCACTCAATCCATTATTTCTTTATCTTCGTAGCTGAACCTTTGACGCATTATATTAAATCGTAATGGGTTGTCTTGCTGTAATGATCCTAATCGAAGCCGCTTAGATGACTATCAACGTATTAGCTATAATATTTCAAACCGAAAAAGGGGCAGTATGATTTTTTTAAAACAACAAGATTTAAACAATGGACCAATCAATATTATTGATCATCATAGGAGCGTCTTCGCTAGTGGGCGGACTCCTTGTAGGCAAATTAGTATTTGCCCGTAATACAAAAAAGCAAGTTGAAGATGCCGAGGCACAAGCAGCAAGTATTTTAAAGGAAGCAGAATTAAGAGCAGAAACTGTTAAGAAAGAAAAGCAGTTAGAAGCTAAAGAACGCTTTGTGCAATTAAAGGCCGATCACGACCGTGAAATTTTAGAGCGCAACAAAAAAATTGGTGAAGCGGAGAATAGAATCAAGCAAAACGAATTGAATATCAATTCTAAAGTTGCAGCGTTGGACAAGCAAATCAAGGACAACGATGTGATTAAAGAAAAATTAAATCGTGAGATTGATTTAGTAAATATTAAGCGTACCGAATTAGAAAAGCACCAAGAAGAACATATTCGTCGCTTGGAAAAAATTGCAAATTTAAGTGCCGAGGACGCGAAGCAACAATTAATTGAGAGCCTTAAGAACGAAGCCCAAACGCAGGCTTTGTCTTTACAACAAGATATTATTGAGGACGCGAAACAAAAAGCGAATAAAGAAGCTAGAAAAATTATCATTCAATCTATCCAACGAACTGCCGCTGAGGTTGCTATCGAAAACACAGTAACAGTGTTTAATTTGGAGTCTGATGAAATGAAAGGTCAAATCATTGGTCGCGAAGGCCGAAACATTCGTGCTATTGAAGCTGCTACCGGGGTAGACTTAATTGTGGATGATACTCCAGAAGCTATTTTACTTTCTTCATTCGATCCATTACGTCGTGAAATTGCGCGTTTGTCATTACAACGTTTAGTGGCTGATGGTCGTATTCACCCAGCACGTATCGAGGAAGTAGTTGAAAAAACACGTCGTCAATTAGAAGAGCAAATAGTAGAGATAGGGGAGCGTACCGTAATTGAATTAGGCATCCATGGTTTACACAAGGAGTTAATTCGTATTGTTGGTAAAATGCGTTTCCGTAGTTCTTATGGACAAAACTTATTAATGCACTCTCGTGAAACTGCTAATTTGTGTGGTATCATGGCGGCTGAATTAGGAATGAATCCTAAATTGGCTAAGAGAGCAGGTTTACTGCACGATATTGGCAAGGTGCCAGACGAGGAGACAGAATTGAGCCACGCATTATTAGGGGCTAAATTAGCCGAGAAATACGGTGAAAACCCAGCGGTCGTAAATGCCATTGGTGCGCACCACGATGAAATGGAAATGCAATACGTAATTTCTCCAATTATTCAGGCTTGTGATGCCATTAGCGGTGCAAGACCAGGAGCGAGAAGAGAAATCATGCAGCAATATATTCAGAGAATCAAGGACTTAGAGAACTTGGCTATGAATTATCAAGGTGTAGAAAAAGCCTATGCGATTCAAGCTGGACGTGAATTAAGGGTGATTGTAGAGGCTGAAAAGGTAACCGATCAGTCTTCAGACCAGTTGAGCTTTGAAATTGCACAGAAAATCCAAACCGAAATGACCTATCCTGGTCAAATTAAGGTGACCGTAATTCGTGAAAAGAGAGCTGTGAACATTGCTAGATAGACGTAAAATGGCCTAAAAAGCTTGGAATTTAATATTTGGTTGAAATAATTTGGATAATAGCAAGGGTAACCCTACCTTTGCCGTCCGCAAAAAACAAGAATTATGAGCGAAGCAGTAAAGTTCGTACACGAGCAATTGACAGCAAAAAAAGACTACCCAGCATTCAAAGCTGGTGATAATATTACCGTAAACTACAAGATTGTAGAGGGTGGTAAAGAGCGTATCCAAAGTTTCCGTGGTGATGTAATCAAAACACAAGGAACAGGTGCTACAGCTTCTTTTACTGTTCGTAAAATCTCTGATGGTGTAGGTGTAGAGCGTTTATTCCCTTTCTTATCTCCAAACATCGATGGTATCGTGTTGAATAAGTCTGGTAAAGTACGTCGTGCTAAATTGTACTACTTACGTGATCGTAGTGGTAAGAGCGCTCGTATCAAGGAAAAAAGATTCTAGTACTCAAAGGGTTAAAACCTTTTTGATCCAATTTATACAAAGCGGATTCCGAACCTTTCGGGATCCGCTTTTTTGTACTTATAATTAGCTTAATTATATAAAAATTGAGGTTTCTGTTTTAGAATTACCTTACCTTTAATACTCTAAATTTAACGTTATGGGTAACTTAGGATTTCAAGAATTATTAATTATTGGTGTAGTGATTTTAGTAATGTTTGGCGGAAGAAAAATCCCTGAATTCATGAAGGGTTTGGGTAAAGGTATCCGTGAATTCAACGATGCTAAAAACAATGTGAAAAAAGAATTAGAAGACGGTATCAACGAAAAAGACGAGAAA
>CANGMV010000038.1 GCA_947454745.1 Bacteroidota bacterium
GTGTTGAATACCGGTACCAGCACTCATTACTTGAATATCACCATGTTTAATCACAGTCGTATTGCCCATGCTATCCTTATGTTCTAAGTCTCCTTGCAATGGGATACTAATAATTTCCATATTATCATGTGGGTGTGTTCCAAATCCCATGCCTCCACTAACGGTGTCGTCGTTCAAAACACGTAAAGCCCCAAAATGAATTCTTTCTGGGTTGTAATATCCTGCAAAGCTAAATGTGTGAAAGCTATGC
Source organism: Bacteroidota bacterium (assembly GCA_947454745.1). Taxonomy (GTDB): domain Bacteria; phylum Bacteroidota; class Bacteroidia; order Chitinophagales; family Chitinophagaceae; genus Sediminibacterium. Next base: position 251 of record CANGMV010000038.1, read on the forward strand.
AGCCAGCCATGGTTGGCTGATCCACGACTATCTGCTTTGTGTACTGTTACTTTTTTCATAAAATAAATTTAGAATACAAATTTCGGCAAATATCCCCCTTTTATGATGAATCTATGTTAACTAATTTAGGTTTGTTCTCAAATATTTTTTCATTAAATTGAGAATACAAATATGCCCAATATGAAAAAAATTATTGCAGTTGATATGGATAATGTACTTGTAGACATTGAAACCCATATGATTGACTGGTATGAGCGCGATTTTGGAATTAGAATTGACCGTTCTCAAATGTTGGGTATTCCTGAGTCGGATGCATTCCCAGATAAAGCAGCGGTAAGAAATTTTTGCTTTACTCCTAATTTTTTTAGATCAGCCCCCATTATGCCTGGAGCTTTGGATGCAATTAAAACATTGATGCTGGATTACGAAATATATATAGTGTCGGCAGCCATGGAATTTCCACAATCCTTATTTGAAAAAACGGAATGGCTAAAGGAGTATTTTCCGTTCATTAGCTGGAAGAATATTGTTTTTTGCGGTGATAAAAGCGTAATTGATACACATTATTTAATTGATGATCACTGTAAGAATTTGGATTTTTGCAAAGGCAAGCCCATTTTATTTTCAGCATCACATAATGTACACCATACTCATCATTTTCGTGTAAACGATTGGAGCGAAGTTCTTGATTTTTTTAAAAAGGAAAATTAGAATTGAAGCCTTAAGCTTCCGAATATTCCAAAATTCTGCACTGGCTGCATTCTGGATGGTGTAAAATTAGCGGGATAAGGAGGAGCGCTACGCCAAAGAAAATCTACCCTAAAGAATTTAAATATATTGTCAAACCCGGTACCATATTCTAAATACGTATGTGAACGCAAGGATCTTAATTGGTAAGGTCCAAACTCTGTCCTATTAAAGACTCTATTTGAAGAATTCATTTCTCCCCATACACCTTTCAGCGTCCAGAATTGTCTAAGCTTTGTTTTTCTTAATACAGGAATAAGGTTCAGTAATTTTTTTTCAAAATTATGTTCAATTTGAAATCCAGCAAATGCATCACTAAAGTATTCGAAACGATTCATTAAGTTAAATCCGTTTTTATTATACATATATACTTCATTTCCCGGATGCAGCTCCAATAACATAAATGGAAGACTGTCTCCAATTATTTTTCCTGCATAAGCGTTGTAGTTAAGGACACCAAAATTTGATATGCGAATTCTTTGACTTATGCCTGTGTATATTTTTGTGTATTTGTATCCTCCATCCAATAAGCCCTTGGCGCCTTCGCTAATTCTTAACTCATAAATTGGATCAGTTCCATTGATTCTAATTTGTCTTCTACTGGTACTAATTTTTCGTTCACTTGGTGCATACCTAATTCGGAACATGATATCAGTGTTAATTAACTGCTGATTGGTTCCGTTGTGATAATTTTCTTTGCTTGGCAAGGGCGTATATGGATCATAATCTGTCCTAGTAAAAGTCAAATAGTTTGACAATCCAGATGCCATTTCTTTTGCAATCGTCAATTTAATTTCCTGCTCACCTAAAAACTTTTGAGGAATACCTGGACGCCTAAGCGCTTGACTAAAAATATTATCAATACTTACATCTTCTTCATTAAATCTAACCCTGCCATTGTCTAAATCATTTAAATAGGATGCCTGAATCAACCAGCCATTACTTTTAGGAATTTTATATTGAACAGCAAAACGATCTTTAAATCTTTGGTCTTTTGTACCATAAGCTATAAAGGCATTTAATTTAAGGTCTTTGCTAAACAAGTTGGTAGTACCAATGTCAAAACGAATTCTCATTGCTTCGAGTTGATTACCACTAAACCACTTATACCAAGGGCCAATTTCAATTTTGCCAAATTTTCGATAGCCGTCCACGAAAAACTCTACGTTCTTTGTATATTCTCTAAATAATGGGATTGATTTTAAAGTGTCAATCATTTTTATAACCTTCCTCTCATTATTGCTCAAAAGCTCAGGTCTTGTTGCTTGCCAAAATGCCTCATTCGTAAGTTGTGCATTTTCGTTTACAACAATTTCATTTTTTCTATTATTCAATTTTATATTACTAAAAACAACGGTGGAGTCAAAATTAAAATTCTGAAAATAAGTACTTTTTCTTGCTATGAAAGTAAGTTTGTCATTTGGGAATGGAGATAGATCGGCAGTCACATTGTTTTTAAACATCATCAAACCGCCGTCTAATTGCTTTTTAAATGCTTGTACAATACTTAATCTGTTTACATAATTAATGTCGGCACTAGCCGCAACATTCATGTTAATTTTTACAATCCCCCAGCTACTTGCATCTATCCAGGCATCACCATAAAATACATTCACGCCCTCCTTAAGCGGTGAAAAATATAAGTGGTATGCTTTTAAACTTTCAATATACTGTGTATCGGCACCACGGTATTTATAATATTTATCACCCATATCGCTAATTGGACTTATAAATTCTTTTCCAAAAATGCGCATATAATTTTCGTAAATATTCATTTTTTGATTAACGCCACCAATGAACTGCATCAATGTTTCATTTTGCATTCCATGTGTCATGGTTGCCTTTATATGTTCCCGAGAATTTTCTGGCTCTTTTGAATAAAAATATTCCGAACTAGACTCTGTAAGAAATATGGGTAAGAATGGTTTGCTCTCCGTAACACTATCAATATTGTCTAATAAAAACGAAAAAGGTTTTAAAAATTTTATTTGCTTAAAGCTTTCTCTTTTTACATTGTTTAAGTCCAACTCTAATTTATTGTATAACTCCGCTTTATAATAGGGATGTTGATTGGGATTATTCACTTCTTTATTAGCTACGACCTGCTTCCACCATCTTAAGCCTTTATTGAATTTAGTTTTTACTTGAACTTCCTCGTTTAATTTCACTCTTTCTAAAATATATACCGAAGTGTCGTTTGTGAATTTTGTAATTGGATAGTACTCTGATTCAAATCCAACATAATCAATAATTAATGTATCAGATTTAAAATTACTCTTTTGAATTTTAAAGTTTCCAATACTGTCACTTATAACTCCGGTTTTAGCCAATTTCCATTTTGCGGAAGCATAGCCTATTGGCTCCTTGGTAAATCCATTTATGATTTTACCATATACCAAAATGGGATGCTGCGCTAGGGCAGTAGTGTAAAATAATACCGAACAAAATAAAAAGAAAATTCGCTGCTTCATCAAGTATGCAATATAGGTAGAGATTCCTTTACTAGCAAGTGTTTTATAGACCGCTAGTTATCAGCTAGTTATTAAATTTAGGGTTTTATGAACACGCCCTTGTGCAAGAAACTACCTGTTTATTTGCCGATTCATTGGACATTCTATTCAATTTCTTTTAAAATTTTTTGTAAATTGAAAATGCTTGTTTAAAACCGTTATTTACTTGCCTTAAATTTTAACAATGAAATATTTTTTTGCGCTTTTTATGTTGGCCCCTGTTTTTTTAACTGCCCAAACTCCAGTTGTGTCTACAAAGTCCGGTCCTGTAAGCGGTATTGAAAAAGAAGGCATTCAAATTTTTAAAGGCATCCCTTTTGCTGCGCCACCAGTCGGTGATTTACGTTGGAAAGCACCTCAGCCTGTACAACCATGGAAAGACGTAAAACAATGTATTGCATTTGGCCCTAGCCCTGTGCAAGCGCCGCCAGTTCCTTTTATGTGTTGGTCGGAAGAATACCTAATTCCTAAGGAACCTATTAGTGAAGATTGTTTATACCTAAATGTTTGGGCGCCAAAAAAGTCAACAACAAAAAAAGCGGTACTTGTTTATATTTATGGTGGTGGCTTTAGAAGTGGCGGATCGGGTTGTGACATTTATGACGGAACTGCAATGGCTAAAAAAGATATTGTATTTGTTTCCATTAATTATAGAGTGGGCGCGTTTGGATTTTTAGCACATCCTGAATTAACCAAAGAATCGGAACATCATGTTTCTGGTAATTATGCGATTTTGGATATGGTTGCTGCTTTAAAATGGGTGAAAGATAATATTGCTGCATTTGGCGGGGACCCAAGTAGGGTAACCATTGCAGGGCAGTCGGCAGGCGCATTTGCAGTTAATTTTTTAGCCGCTACACCATTAACAAAAGGATTAATTCATGGTGCAATTGCAGAAAGTGGGGGTAGTATTTTGCCAAGTTCCATTCGCCCTGCCATGCATTTAAACCAAGCCGAAGCAACCGGAATTGATTTTGCAAAATCATTAGGATGTAATTCAATAAAAGAATTAAGAAATAAATCAGCTGATCAAATATTAAATGCAAACCCTGGTGCGATTGGTCCATTTGAGGACGGCTATGTAGTTCCAAGTTCGATGATGCAGACTTATCTTAAAGATCAACAAAATGATATCCCTGCTTTATTGGGCTGGAATTTAGATGATAAAATAATGGGGCCACCTTTGACTGCTGATAAATATGTACAATCCATCAAACAACAATTTGGAGCGAATGCTGAAAAAGTATTGGCATTATACCCGGCTACCGATGACGCAACTGCAGCTGAATCGCAAGGGGAAATGAGCCGTGATCAAACATTTGGTGTACAAGGTTATACTTGGGCAAGTTTACAGTCTGAAAACGGGAAAGCACCGATATATGTTTATAATTTCAATCGAAAATTACCTGCTGCTACACCTGCCAATGATTTTGGCGCTTTTCATACAGGCGAGGTTCCCTATGCATATAATAATCTTCACACAGTGCATAACCGACCATTTACCAAAGCTGACTATGAATTGGCCGATCAAATGTCGAGTTACTGGGCCAATTTTGCTAAAACCGGGGATCCCAATGGATTGAATTTAATGCAATGGCCAAAGTATAATAAAGCGACTAAGCAAGTAATGGAGTTTAACACTAATAACAAAGTGGTGAAGCTGCCAACCGAACAAAAACTAGCTTTATTGACTACCATATTATAGTATCGGGCTCGCTTTAATTAGTCGTATCTTTGTAACTTATTAGCAAAACAAGTTATTTTGAAATTTATTGATTTAGGGCTGGATGATAGAATATTAGAAGGTATTGATGCGATGGGTTATGAGAAAGCCACGCCGGTACAACAACAAGTAATGGTGCCTATTTTAGAAGGCAAAGATATTATAGCAGCTGCACAAACAGGAACAGGTAAAACCGCTGCATTTTTATTACCCTTATTACATCGTTTATTGACCATGCCACATACGGCGGGTGATATTAATGCAATGGTAATTGTCCCAACACGTGAGTTGGCCATACAAATTGCTGAAAGCATTGAGGGCTTATCTTATTTTACCGACGTGAGTTCCATTGCGGTTTATGGTGGAGGAGACGGCAATTCATTTACGGCCGAGAAAAAAGCATTGACTAGTGGTGTGGATATTGTTGTGTGTACGCCAGGCAGGATGATTGCGCATTTAAACATGGGCTATGTGAAATTGAAAGGTTTAAAATATTTGGTATTGGATGAGGCAGATAGAATGTTGGATATGGGCTTTAGTGATGACCTTGCAAAAATTATTACTTTCTTACCTAAGGAGAGACAAAATTTATTGTTTTCTGCAACCATGCCTGTTAAGATGCGCGACCTTGCTAAAAAGATTTTACAAAATCCAGTTGAAATAAATATTGCGATTTCAAAGCCGCCTGAACAAATTACACAAAAAGCATTTGTGGTATACGAAGCGCAGAAAGTGCCGATAATAAAGGATATGCTGCGTTCCAAGAAGTTCACGAAAGTGATTGTTTTCTGTTCTAAAAAGCAAAATGTAAAAGTACTTACTGCCGAACTTAAGCGTGCAAAATTGGCGGCGGAAGAAATTCACTCGGACCTTGATCAAAAAAGTAGAGAACAATATTTACAGGATTTCAGAAATCAAAAAACGAATATTTTAGTTGCTACTGATATTTTAAGCAGGGGGATTGATATTGATGACATTGATTTAGTAATTAACTACGATGTGCCGAATGACGGCGAGGATTACATTCATCGTATTGGTCGAACTGCCCGTGCTGCTACCACAGGTACAGCGTTTACTTTAGTGGGAGAAAAAGAGCAATCAAAATTCGCAACCATCGAAGAGTTGCTTGGGGCGCCGGTACTAAAAGGGGCTGTTCCGGAGGAATTTGGACCTACACCAGCTTATGCGCCTAAGCAAAGTCATAAAAAATCCTCTAGCAGACGTCGATAATTTGTATTTACCTTTATAGTAGTGAAATATACTATTATTATATTTTTTTTATTATGTTTAACCCTTGTTAACATAGTAAGTTTTGCACAGGATGCAAAAAATGGAGCTATTACTTCTACAAGTTTTAAAGTATTTGGAGCATGCGAACAATGCAAGACTAGAATTGAATTAGCTGTTAAATTAAAAGGCGTAAAAACTGGAGTTTGGGATGTGGATACTAAGATGCTTAGTTTGGAATATGATCCCGCACAAATTTCCCTAGAGAAAATACAAAATAAAATTTTATTGGTGGGTCACGACCTTGTTGACAAAAAAGCAAAGGATATTATTTATACTGCATTACCGGCTTGTTGTCATTATCGTGAGATGGAAGAGGAAGAAAAGCAAAGCGTTAACACAGAGACCCTTGTGAAAGGCGTGGTATTACAGGAAAATACCAAAGGTAAATTTGAACCCTTGTTAAACGCAAGTGTATATTGGCTAGGGACCAATGCAGGCGTGCTTACTGACAGTCTTGGTGTTTTTTCAATTAACATGAATGCAGCGAGCCAAAGACTTATCGTAAGTTACACAGGCTTTAAGGCAGATACTATTTCCATTGTGCATGCTAATGATTTAAAAATAGTGTTGGCATCAAAAGGACAGTTAAACGAAGTCACTGTTTTTAGTCGCCAAATGGGCAGCTTTATTCCTTATTTAAATCCAATTCGCACACAAGTAATGACGGGCACTGAATTGTTAAAGGCGGCTTGTTGCAATTTGAGTGAAAGTTTTGAAACCAATCCGTCGGTAGACGTTTCTTATAACGATGCCGTAACTGGATCTAAACAAATTCAGTTATTGGGATTGAGCGGTAACTATACACAGCTCACGGTCGAAAATTTACCTGGCCCTAGAGGATTAGCCACTCCTTTGGGTTTAAATTCAATTGCCGGTCCTTGGATTGAAAGTATACAATTAACCAAGGGGGTGGGTTCGGTGGCCAACGGTTATGAAAGTATTGCTGGTCAAATTAATGTGGAATTAAAAAAACCAGAGTCGGTCGAGCAATTATTAGGCAATGTATATGTGAATGATTTAGGGAAGACCGATTTAAATATCAATCTTGCTACTAAGCTCAATACAAAGTGGTCAACTGGATTACTGCTGCATGATAATTTTTTACAGAATGCAGTGGATATGAATAAGGATGGCTTTAAAGATTTACCAACGGGTAATGCATTGAGTTTAGTAAATCGTTACAAATATGACAATAGCAGGGGGACGTTAGCACAGTTTGGTGTGAAGGTTTTAAAAGATGAAAAATTAGGAGGACAAGTTGCATTTGATCCGAGTGTTGATAAGGGTACCGGAAATCATTACGGCCTTTCAATTAACACCCAGCGCTATGAGTTGTTTGGTAAATTGGGTTATGTATTCCCACAACAAAAATATAAGAGTATTGGATTGCAAGTGGATGCAGTTGACCATCAACAAAATTCTTATTTTGGGCTTACGAATTACAATGCAAAGCAGCAAAGCTTTTATAGTAATTTAATTTATCAGTCAATAATTAATTCTACCATACACAAATTCAGAACTGGTTTGAGTTTTCAATATGATCAGTACAAAGAAGACTTTAAGACGA
>CANGMV010000039.1 GCA_947454745.1 Bacteroidota bacterium
CCGTTTTCAAAAAAGGCAACTACAGGATTGTGTTTTTCTCTTACATTCTTTCTTAATAAAATACTCGATAATGCAGGCACCAAGGTTAAGGTAAATATCAATGCCCCCAACAAAGCAAACCCTAATGTGTATGCTAATGGAGAGAACATTTTACCTTCTACTTTTTGGAAAGCAAAAATCGGAATCAAACAAGTAATGATAATTAATTTAGAGAAGAAAATGGCTTTACCCATTTCCGAACCCACTTGTTTAAATAAACCGAGCTTAGCGAGCTTGTTAAACTTCTCCATGCCCACTTCACGCGCCTTATGATCCAACGCTACATACAATCCTTCCACCATCACCACGGCTCCGTCAATTATAATACCAAAATCAACAGCACCCATAGAAAGTAAATTCGCTGTCATGCCTTTTAAACGCATGCAGATAAAGGCGAACAACAAAGCCAATGGGATAATAATACTCACTGTAATGGTTGTTCTCCAGTTGGCCATGAACAACAATACGATACAGGTAACTAAAATGATACCTTCAATTAAATTATGAATTACCGTTTCGGTAGCATAGTCCATTAAAGTTGTACGATCATAAAAAGGAACCAACTTTACGTCCTTTGGTAAAATAGAATTATTAAGCTCTTCTACTTTTGCATGAATATTTTTTAATACCTGCTCGGCATTTTCTCCTTTACGCATTACTACAATACCCTCAATCACATCCGATACCGTATCCTTTGAAACAATACCTAGCCTTGGCTTACCCGCTTCATGTACCGATGCCAAATTCTTCACCAAAATGGGCACATTGTTAATTTTTGTAACAATGATATTGTTGATCTCGTCAATATTGTTCAATAAACCAATACCACGCACCACATAGGCTTGCCCATTTTTTTCAATAATATCTCCACCTACATTAATATTACTTTTTGCAACTGCATTGTATACATCAATGGAGGTTAATCCATATTTTAATAATAAATCAGGATTTACAGCAATTTCAAAACTACGCTCCTCGCCTCCAAAACTATTTACATCGGCCACACCTGGTACCGATTTAAATTGACGATCTATCACCCAATCCTGAATCGTGTACAATTCTCTAATATTACGAATCTTACTTTTTAATGTATAACGATACACTTCCCCTGTTGGGCCATAAGGAGGTTGTACTTCGGGCTTAATGCCTTCTGGTAAATCCACATTGGCAATACGGCTCATGATTTGCTGTCTTGCAAAAGCATCGTCAACATCGTCGTCAAATATTAAACGCACATAACTTAATCCAAAACTGGAAGTAGTTCTTAAATTAATTTTCTTTTGTACCGAGTTTAAAACCGTCTCCAAAGGAATGGTTACAAATTTTTCTACCTCTTCGGCACTTCGCCCAGGCCATTGTGTAATAATAATCACCTGCGTATTAGTCACATCGGGAAATGTTTCAATTGGGGTGTTTTCGTAGCTTATAAATCCTATTACACCTACCACTAAAGTCATAAAAAACACAAAGTATCTATGCCTTAAAGAGAAGTGAATAATATTCTTAATGAATTTGTTCATAATATTTTTTGAAACTTAAATGAAAAAAGCAGCTTGAGTTAATTAAAAGAAAGACAGCTTTATTGATTCAATAATTGTTGAAATACCAATAATTGATTTTTTACAATTACTTTTTCTCCTGCTATAATACCGCCATCCAAATAAGTAATATCGCCTGCTGTCTTATTTACATTTACTTCCGCAATACGCATTTCACATTTGCTTTTGTATACCACTACATAATTCTTACCATTCAAATCAATTAATGCACTTGTAGGAATCGCCAATACATTATGAGTAGTTTTGCTTTTTACAAATATTTTCGCAAACATTTCTGGCTTTAATAAAAACTGCGAATTGTCTAACATAATTCTTGCTCTTAAAGTTTTATTCATTGGGTCTAAAACTTCACTTAGTTTTTGAATGGTGCCATCAAAAACTTTATCGGGATATGCCAATACCCTTACTTCCACATGATCTCCCTCTTTTACTTTTGGAATATCAATTTCGTACACATTGGCATTTACCCAAACATCATGTAAATCTGAAATGGTATATAAATAGTCGCCCATATCCGGACGGATATAATTTCCTTCACTTACTTTCTTTTCAACAATATAGCCATTAATGGGTGCGGCAATACTATAACTACCTCCTGCATTGCTATTTGCACCACCATTTATATGCAAAGCACTTTCTAATTTTGTTTTAACTGATTTTGCTTTTTCGTAATTCTGCTTTGCTTCAGTGTATTCTTTTTCACTAGCAATCCCATTCTTAAATAAGCCTTCTTGATTATCCAATTGTCGTTTAGCAATAATTACATCGGCATTCGCACTTGTAATGTCGGCATAGTTGCCTGCAATCTCGGCACTTTTAACCACAGCTAAAGTTTCTCCTGCTTTAACCTTATCACCTAAAGAAAGTTTAGCTTCTACTACTTGTCCACTGCTTCTTGGAAATATTTTTACCACTTTATTCTCGTCAAAACTTATTTCACCACTTAATTGTAAAGCTTCGTTAGAAACAATAATTTTTGCAGTATCCAAGGAAATAATTTTTTCCATTGAATCACTTAAACAAAATTTAGCATCCTCTTTAGCCGCTTCGGGTTTTTTACTTTCACAACTGTTAAGCCCTACTAAAGTCAAGGCACAAAAAACATATACTATTCGCTTCATAAATTCTTTTTATTTTTTAATTATATCCATTCCAGCGTGGTAATTCAACTCCTCGCTAACTAATTGTAAATTTAATTTTGATTGAAAATGTTGGTTCTGCACGTCCTTATAAGTATCGAAAAAGTCCATAAACTCTAATAAGCTAATTTGTTTGTGCTCATAGCTAGTCAACACATTATTAAACATTTGAGTATACTTATTATAAAAAGTTTGCTCGTCATTATTGGCCACTTTTAATACTACCAATAACTTACTATATGCGTTACTGATATTGTTTTGCAGTTCAATATCGGCATTTTGTGCAATTGCTTGCTGTTGCTTCACTGTATAATCGGCCGACTTAATATTGCCTTTGTTACGATTAAACACCGGCACAGGAAGTGTGATTCCCAATCCTACATAATGCGGAATATAGTTACTATTGTGGTCGTACTCTGGGCCAAATGTAATATCAGGCACAGCCAATGCTTTTTGATAACTCAAATTTTGTTGCTGATATAATAATTGCATTTTTTGCAATTCATAATAAGGATTGTTTTGTTTTGCAATGGCTACAATTTCTTGGTCACCTGAAAAACCCACTTTTACCGAAACAAAATCATCGGTAGGTAATAAAAACACATCTCCTTTTATTTGCAAAGTTGTTTTTAAACTATTCTCTGTATCAGAAATTTGAGTTGTTAAATCCGCAATTTCTTTTTCTAAGGAAACCAACAATGATTGAATTCTTAAGTATTCTTTTTGTGAAATATTGCCTGCATTAAATTGACCAGTCATCCCTTTAAACAATACTGTTAATTGCTGATAACTTTGCTGTGCAATTTGTTTGTTTTTGATTAACTGCATTAAAGTAAAATAATTCGATCTTAGATCATATTTTAAATTACGCATTAAATCATTCAATTGCAATTGACTCATTTTAGCATTGGTACTTGCCAAATTAATGAGCTTACCTCTCTTGCCTGCCGTTTTTACCAATTGTTGAAACTGCACAAAATATTGTCCCATAGGTTGGCCTGTAATGGGATCCTTACCATGTTGAAAAAACTTATTGTTGGTATACACGTTCTGATCGGTTACTAATATTGGGTTGTCCCAAACCTTAGCTTGCTCAATAAGTGCTTTATTGGCATCTACATTATAACCTGCAGCAATTAATAACAAATTGCTATCTAAAAACATCTTTTCGGTCTGCTTTAAACTCACTCTTATCGTATCCGTTTGTGCATTTAAATTCAATAATCCAAAACACATCAATAGTACGAATCCGACTTTAAGTTTCACTTTACACATAATGGGATAATTTACAAAAAACTAAGGCGCTGATAGTCAGCACCACTCGTTTTTGCAAAGCTACGCCATATTAAAAGAGTTGCCATGACTATCCATTACAAATGACAGTAAATTAACAAAAATCTAAAAAAATTAAGGCCAATTTAAGGCCATGATAAACAATTAGTTAGCGGCTTCTTCCATACCTCCGTCTTCTTTTCGATCTTTTTTAAATTCTAGCTTTCCAAAACGCCAATTAAAGCTAATTCCAAAGGATCTTGAAGGGACATAACGAATGTTGTTTGAATAAAAATTAGGGCCACTTATTAAAGTTTGTTGCTTAACAAATTCAGCAAATGGATTATTAGCAACTAAGCCTAAGCTACCTTTCCCATTCCAAAACTTTTTACGCATGGCAATACTGTAGGATATATTAGCAGGATACTTCCCTTGCACTTCATTTCGAGCTGAATTAAAATTACCAAAACATTCGCTTACTAAATTCTTGGAGAATTCATAAGTTAAATTAATATTGGCGCGATAATTTTGACTTGACGCATTATAGTTATGATCAATGCTATTGTATATTTTTCGATAATAATAAGAGAAATTAGATCTCACACTAAATGCCGGGGTAATTTTTAAATCGCTGAAAATATTCACCCCTGTATTTTTCTCTAAGCCAATATTTTGAGGCATACTCAAATTAACATTTTTATATACACTGTCACCTACTAGCAAACTTGGATAATAAGTAACATAGGGTTGAATGTCCTGATTAGAATTACGTTGAAATAAGGTTACCATTACAGAACCTAATTCCTTAATTTCTTGACTATACGTAAATTCAATTCGCTCTCCTAATTCAGGCAGTAAATAAGGATTACCCTGTGACATGTTTTTTGGATCGGTGGTATTGATATAAGGATTCAATTCCTCCGTGCCAGGACGATTAATGCGGCGCGCATAACTTAATTTAATACTATTGTCCTCGCCTAATTTTCGCTTGAAAAATAAAGAGGGTACAAAATTATGATAATCAGGATGTATAGATTTGTTCGTATTACTAAATGTAGCATCTACATTCGTCTGCTCCCATCTTCCTCCCAATTTTACATCCACCCAGTCTTTCACTGGAAATTCAAGCTCTGCATAACCTGCAGCCACTTGTTGGTTATAATCCAATGTGTTGGATAAACTATTATTTAGCTTTAAGCTTTGCGTACTGGATTGTGTAAACACATTCGTTGCACTATTAATACCCATGCCAACCAACTTACCCCCAAAATTAAACTTAACGCGATCCGAAATCGGCTCGGAATAATCCAATTTTAATTCCGATTCTTTTTCTGAAGCCGCATTTAAATTCGTACTTCCAAAATTAAAAATCGAATTAGGCATGACGTATTGCAAGTTAGCGGCATTGATATTAAATTTAGAGGAACCTGCGTTATATGAGATCTCTAATTCTCTGCCTTCTTTATCGAAAGTTCTTTTATAACTTCCACTATAGTTGTAATTGCCATTTTCACGGAAAGAATTGGAAGTAACATTTTTTAGAATTTGATTTTGGATGTTCGCTCCTCCAAAAGCCTGACTCGACAATACTTGTGTATTATTCCCATTGGCGTCAAAACCAAAATTATTCATTCCAAAAGAAGCTGTAAAACTATTTTTCTTAAATAAAGTCCAATCCAAATTCAAACCAGAATGGGTACCTTGTCTTTTAACATCGCTGCTGCCGTCTTGTTGAATAAAATTATTTGTTTTATTCATTGAATCAATCGTGTTTCGATACATGGTCATTGGCGTTGCTGCTAATAGCCTTGCATTGGATGCAATAAATAAGCTTGCACCAAAATTATTATTACGAGCTGCTAAATTTACCGAGCCATTTTCGATTCGAGTACCAATACTAGTACTTATATTGCCATTGTATCCTCGCGTTTTATTTTGCTTCAACACAATATTAATAATCCCCCCTAAACCGTCGGCATCATATTTAGCACCAGGATTGGTAATCACTTCCACTGTTTTAATTTCACTCGCAGGAATGGACTGCAGCACTTCCGTAATATTAGAACCAAATGCCACACTAGGTTTTCCGTTAATTAAAAATCGAATGCTCGAAGTACCTGCTAGCTGAACATTGCCATCAATATCAACCGACACCATGGGTATTTTTTTAAGTAAATCAGTAGCTACTCCATTTTGAGCACTTATGTCTTTTTCGGCATTAAAAACCATTTTGTCAATTTTATTGTCAATGGCTTTTGATGAACTTTTAACCGTCACAACAGCAAGACTTCCGCTGGATTTTAACAATGCAATTGTCTTCAAATCAATTTTAGAATGGCTATTGTCAATGTTTATATTATTTACGGTGTAGGTTTTAGCGCCTACAAATTCAATGTTAATTTTATACACACCATTAGGTAAATCTTTTATAACAAAAGCCCCTTTAACATTCGTCGTTGCACCTGTTACCGCTTTGGCACTGCCATTTTGATATAAGATAATAGTTGCATACTCAATAGGCAACTGAGTTTCATTATCTATTACATTGCCTTCTATTTGACCACTACCCTTGGGCAGATCAGTTTTTTGAGCAAATAAACCTATATGAATACAAAGCAGAAAAGCAATAAAGCGGATTTTGGACATAATTTCTTTTTGAAGAGCGGCAAAGATACTAAAAGACCATTACAAGCTATTACCACTTATAGAAAAACAAATAATAAGATACAATTAGATAGTGCGCTTTAATATTAGCATTCCTCTAAATTCAGGTTTCATTAAGGTGAACACAGTATCGGGCAATCTAAAATCGCCTACAATTTCAAAACCCTGCTTTTTATAAAACTGCAGGGCTTTAGTAGCACTGTCCATGGCTTTTAATACCAATTCCTTTTTTTGATGTTGCTTTGCTAGATCAATTACAAATTGCATGAGCTGCGAACCCACTCCTTTTTGGATACAGTTCGCATCTATATAAATGCGTTCTAATTCCATAGTTGTTTGTGGATCAAAATTTTTCGCGCGCGTTTGAATATTAATTTTTAAATATCCAATCGAAGCACCATTCATATAAGCAATGAAATGTAAGTTATTAGCGTCGGCTATTTCAGCTTCTATTTTATACAATGGATATGCAAACTCATTTATATACCAATCTATTCCACCCTCATTCCATAAATAAGGATAATGGGGAATATAAATTTTCTTGGCAAGCTCACTTAGTTCCTTCGCTTGCTGAATATTAATCTGCTTAATTTGTAAAGATGAACTCATGCGGCCACAAAACTAAAGTTTTATTGAGCTCATTCCGCCGTCGACATGTAAAATTTGTCCAGTGATCCAACTAGATTTAGGAGATAATAAAAAGCAAGTCATTTCGGACATATCCTGAGCAGTGCCCACTCTCTTAAGCGGATGTCGTTGCGCATTGGCTTCTACTTTTTGTTCGCTATTTAATAAACTAGCCGCCAATGGCGTATCGGTTAAGGATGGTGCGATACAATTTACTCTTATAGTTGGAGCTAATTCGGCAGACAATGCTTTTGTCAAACCTTCAATTGCTCCCTTTGAAACTGCTACCTGTGTATGAAAATTCAAACCCAATTGCACAGCCACTGTTGAAAATAAAACAACCGATGCATTGCCTGATGTTTTTAAAGCAGGCAAGGCTGCTTGAATAGTTTTAATAGCACCCACTACTTGTAAATTGAAATCCTGCGTAAAATCTGTAGCTTGAATTCTTGCAAAAGGTCTAAGACTTATGGCACCAGGGCAATATACTAAGCCGTCCAAACTAGCTGGAAGAAAACTAAAATCCAACACTTCATCTAAAACATTTAATGCATGTGAAGATAAATTTGGCATGGCTTCCATGGGATGTGAATGATAAGTGGCAAATACTTGATGACCTTCATTTAACAATTGAGCAGCAATTGCTTTACCCATTCCCGAAGATGCGCCTACCACTAAATAATTTCCCATAATGCTTTGTTTAATGTTATAATAACAAACAAGGCATTAAAAAGTTCGGATAGGTTTGAAAATTGATTTGAAGCCGATAAAATAGA